>NZ_JAYGII010000006.1:0-134720 GCF_034931365.1 Natronospira elongata | reverse complement strand
TTGGAAAGCCCTGTCGGCACATAGGCCTGCCTTTCGTAAAAGGTCACCTAGGCTGTGCTAGGGTCTAGCTTGGTTCAGTCCTATATCTTGGTGCCATCCGAAGAGTTTTTTCGCGAATAAATTCGCTCCCACGATGGCTTTGCGGTATGCCGAAGTCGCCGTTGGTGCGGCTTTCGGGCGTGATTAAGGCGGGTCGAATCGGTGGCAATCTGCACAAAGGCCAGAATACGCCATCAACCAGCTCGGCTCAGGTGACTTCCACCCAAGGTAGCCCGTGCTAATGGAAAGTTTGGTTAAGTCTTATCTTTTGGTGCCAGCCGGAGACTCTTGATCGCGGCAGGAATGCCGCTCCCACGGTGCCATTAGCGCACACCGAAGCCACCGTGGGAGCGGCTTTAGCCGCGATTAAAAGCCTCCAGATGGCACCAAGGCAAACGAAGCCACCAGAACAGCAAAAGAAAAATCAAACCACGCGATTACGTTCCTCACCCGTCTTGAAGGCACGCACATTCATGGCCATTTCATCCAAGGCACGTTGACGAGCTTCGACGGTGGCCCAGGCGATATGCGGGGTTAGCACCAGGTTGGGGACATCCTCGTCGAGCAAGGGGTTGCCATCCACCGGAGGCTCCTGGCTGAGCACATCCACCCCCGCGCCGGCGATCTCACCCTGGCGGAGGGCATCGGCCAGTGCCTGTTCATCGACAACTGCACCGCGGGCGGTATTGATCAGAACGGCATGGGCAGGCATGCGCTTGAGGGCATCGGCATTGATCAGATGACGGGTGTCCTCGCTCAGCGGGCAGTGCAGGCTAAGCACATCGGATTGCTCCAGCACCTGCTCAACCGGCAGCCGACCCTCACGAATCTCACCTTTCCAACCCGGCCTTTCGGCGATCAGTATCTCCATGCCGAAGGCCTCTCCCAGGCGGGCCACCCCGCCGCCAAGCTCACCGTAGCCAATAATACCCAGAGTGCGGCCAGACAGCTCGCGGATAGGGTAATCGAGCATGGTGAAATGGGGTGATCGGCTCCAATCACCACCGCGCATTCGGTCGCGATAATCGTCGAGGCGCTGATTCAGGGTAAGGATCAAGGAAAATACATGCTGGGCCACAGCGGCCGTACAGTAACCGGCGATGTTGCAGACCGTGATGCCCCGCTCCCTGGCCGCATCTGTATCCACATTGTCGAAGCCCGTGGCCGCCAGACAGATCAGCTTGAGATTGGGGGCAGCATCCATCAATGCCGCAGTCACCTTGACCTTGTTGGTCAGCAGGCACTCCACCTCCGCGATCCGCGCCGGTATTTGTTCCGGGGCACTGACCGGGTAGATCTCCAGGGGATTGAGCACGGCCTCGAGCTCCGTGGTCAAGACATCGTTGTTGCTGACGGTATCGAAATCCAGGAATACGCCTTTCACTAAAGTCTCTCCGCTTACTCAGAAAATCGCGAATGGCCTGATCAAACGCCAGCCCCGCTGGGCAGCTTCGGGGTTTGCGGCGGGGCATCGGGCCGGCAGAGGAGAAAACCCTGGGCGAAATCCACCCCCTGGCTGGCGAGGAAATCCCATTCCGACCGGGTTTCAACACCCTCGGCCACCGTTTTGACGTCCAGCTCCCTGGCCATCTCAACCAGCTTGCTGAACACGGTCTGGCGATATCGGTCGCCATCGATACCACTGACCAGTTCCCGATCAAACTTGATGTAGTTCGGCCGTAGCGAGGAGAGGAGGTTCAGGGAAGCGTAACCGGCACCCAGGTCATCAAGGGCCACACCAAAACCCGCATCACGATAGAACTGAAGGATTGATTTAAGGTGTTTGCTATCGGAGATTTCCTCGCTCTCGATCACTTCAAACACCAGTCGGGACGGTTCGATGCCGGCATCGTGGATTGCCCGAACGGTGGTCTGGAGACAGAAATTCGGGTCATAAATGGCCGTGGGATTGAAATTGATGAAGATCTTGCCAGGCAAGTCATGGCTGACAGCATCCCGGATCGCGGTCAGCCGGGCGGCACGATCCAGGTGGAAGGTCAGCTCCGCCCGGCTGGCGGCCTGGAATATCTCGAAGGGGGGGATGGTTTTTCCGTCGTCCCCGCGAGCCCGAAGCAGGCATTCATGGGCATGAATGTTGGCCGGATTGGCCATGGAAACGATGGGATGAAAATGGGCAAACAGCCTGTCGGACTCCATCAAGTCCACCAGCCAGCAACCGGATTCACGACCCAGCAATACCGACAGGGACCGGGCCTGAAGCAAGTCGCCAAGCCCGGGGGTCTTGTTTCCGGCAACAAACAGGGCATGGCTCTGCTTCTGTTCCGGCTCGCTGGGGCGTTCTTCCAGTTGGCCCAGCAGGCGAGAAAGATCGCCGTCACCGAGGGCGATACCCTGAATGCCGCCGTCCATTTCCTCGATACTCAGGCCCAGGGCCTTGCTGGCCTCCCGCAGCTTGCGACGGGTATGGGGAACGGGAGGCGCCAGATAGAGGCGCCCGCTACTTCGGGGCAAGGGTTCAACGACTTCACAGGCTGAACAACGAGCCTTTGACTCCATGTGCAATCAGCTCCCAAGCTAACAATCGTGGCATCAACGCCGCCCTGGCTGGAATTGGCCAAAATCAGCAATCCACTGTTTCCTGGTTGACTTCGAAATCCACCGCACCTTCGACCCGTGGCAGGCGAACCAAATGGAAGGGCTGAGTAAATGCCTGGGTCACCATGCAATTGCGACCCGGCGCCTCCATGCGGACCCGCACCTTCAGACCCTCTTCGTTGCGCTCGGCACTGCGCACGCGAACGGTATATCCGCCCGTGCGACGCTCGCCCATGAAGGCGGCGATCACCATGAACTGCTCGAAATCCACCGCCGGCGGCTCACCGCGTTGGCCAGCCTGCCGCCAGATCCCCTCAAAAGCCTCGGCGTCACGGATAACCGTCATGCTCTCGCTGGACACACGGCTCTGGGTGCCTCTTGCCAGCTCTTCCAACTCCAGTTGCTCTCCCACTTCAACCTCCGCACGTTCACCGCCAGCGCAGGCGGTCAGTGGCAGCATAACGGCCATAAAAATCAGTTTATGCCAGGACATGGTCTAGACCCTCAATACAATGGAAACCCGGTTCACCCGATTCTGACACACTTGGTGACCACTATTCAGACATTCTCTAGCCGGTGTTTTGCAAACCCTGAGCGATGCCGTTGACCGAGGCAATCAGGGCATGCAGCAGGGCATCATCCTCACGCCCGCCTTCACGCCAGCGGCGGAGCAGATCCACCTGAAGGATACTCATGGGATCCACATAGGGGTTTCGCAGGCGAATGGCCCGAGCCAGCACCGGATCATCTTCCAGCAGCTCATCCCGGCCTTTCACGCTCAAAAGACCTTCTATGGTGGCCTTATGTTCCTCACGGATACGGTCGAACAGTCCATGGCGGGCCGGATCCACCAGGACCATGTAACGGGCGGCAATATCCATGTCCGACTTGGCCAGCACCATCTCCACATCGGACAGCAGGGCGCGCAGGAAGGGCCAGTCCCGAGCTGCCGTAAGGAGTGCTTCCTCCCCGTGGGCCTCCCGGGCCGCGCGCAGGCCGGCCCCCAGGCCGTACCAGCCGGGCAAGAGCGCCCGGGATTGGGTCCAGGCGAAGACCCAGGGGATGGCGCGCAGGTCCTGGATGCCCTGGCCACTGCGTCGGCTGGCCGGGCGCGAGCCCATGGCCATGCGTTGGATCACATCAATGGGGGTGGCCTCGCGGAAAAAATCCTCGAACGCGGGCGTCTCGTAAACCAACTCCCGGAAGGCACTGCGGCTGGCGGTCGCCAGCGTCTCCATCAATTCGCTTTGCTCGGGGCTCGCCGCCACTGCCTGGCCGGGCATGCTGGCGCGCAAGACGCTGCCCACGCTCTGCTCCAGGGTGCGCATGGCAATGGAACGCAGGCCGTACTTGGCGCTGATGACTTCGCCCTGTTCGGTCACCCGCAAGCGCCCGCGCACGCTGCCGGCCGGTGCCGCGAGCACCGCCTGGGGCACCTTGCCGCCACCACGACTGGTACTGCCGCCGCGTCCATGAAATATCCTTGGCTGCACTCGGCCTGCCTCGGCGGCCGCCACGATTCGTGCCTGGGCCTTCTGGACCGCCCAGCGGGAAGCAGCAATGCCGGATTCCTTATTGCTGTCGGAATAGCCCACCATCACTTCCTGGGCCGCATCACGAGCGGCCAGATGGCTGGCGTAGAGGGGTTCGTCGAATACCTGGCGCAGGATGTCCGGTCCGTTCTCCAGGTCGGGGACGGTTTCCAGCAGGGGCACGATATCCAGCGGCACCTGGCCGTCGGCATCGCCCAGACCGGCAATCCGAGCCAGCAACAGCACGGCCACCAGATCTTCCGGGCCCTGGGCCATGCTGATGATATAGGTGCCGATGGCCTCGGGGCCAAAGCGGCGGCGACATTCGCCGATGGCCCGGAAGACATCCAGGGTCGGATCCAGGGTCTCGCCCGCCGGGGTCTCACCGTCGATACCGGCCTCCAGCAGACCTCGCATGCGCTCAAGCCGCTCCTCGGGGCTTCGATTCATCCATTCCGGGTCCTGCAGATACTCGCCGATTGCCTGGCGATGGACCTCGGAATCCTGGCGGATATCCAGGGCGGCCATGTGGAAACCGAAGGTGGTGGCCCGCCGATAGAGTCGGCGGACGGAGAAACGACCGGCATGCTCACCCCGATTCTCACCCAGGCTGTCGGTGATACAGACAATATCGTCCACGAATTCCGAAGGTGACTGATAGGCGGCCTCGCCATCCGTCGCGGTGGCGGCAAGCCGCGCCTGCATCATGCGGATCATCACCCGGTAGGGCATGCTGCGGTGACGGGCCGGCAGTGCGTCCACCACATCGGGAAAATCCCGCTGATACTGTTCCAGCCGCATGCGCAGGGCCTCGGTGACACCGATGCGGGAGAGTGACTGGCTCAGGCGGCGGTAAAGCGCATCCAGTTCCCCCTGATAGGCGCGCAATACCAATTGGCGGTGCTCGGCCAGGGTTTCGCGAATGGTGGTGGCATTGACGTTGGGGTTGCCATCCATGTCACCGCCGACCCAGCTGCCGAAACGGACCAGGGGCGGCAACCGCTCGGGCAGTTCCGCCTCCGGCCAGACGGCAGTCAGCGCTTCTTCCATGGCTTCATAGAAAGGCGGAATCACCCGATAGAGGACATCGGTGAAATAGAACAGCACATGTTCCAGCTCGTCGGCCACTGAAGGCCGTTGACTGGGATGCTCCTCGGTCTGCCAGGCCGCAGTGATTTCCATGCGAATCCGCTCACGGGCGGCGCGATCCTCTCGCGGGGTCATGTCCGGATCCATGCGGCTGACCAGGAGACGGGCCATGCGCTGCTGCTTCTCCAGCAAGGAACGGCGCATGGATTCGGTGGGATGGGCAGTAAAGACCGGAACGAATTGCACCCTGTCCAGGGCCTGGATGATCTGGTCCCGGCTGATCCCGGCGGCCTGGAGCTTCTCAAGGCTGTCCCGCAATCCATCCGGCTGAGGCAGGTCTTCCCGTTCATAATCCCGCCGGCGGCGGATGCGATGCACTCGTTCGGCCAGGTTCACGGTCTGGAAATAGGTGGAAAAGGCACGAGTCAGGGCCGCAGCGTCTGCCGCCGACAGGCCTTCCATGGCCTCGGCCAGGCTTTCCGCGGCAATACGATGGCCCTCACGCCGGCGGATGGCATTGCGTCGGGCCGTTTCCACCCGCTCATAGAGATCAATACCGCCCTGCTCCCGGAGCATGGCACCCACCAGGGCGCCCAGCTCACTGACATCATCGCGCAGGGGCTGATCCTTGGGGGCAAACTGGATATCGCGTCTGGCCATCAGTTCAGAATCCATAAGGTAAAGTTCAACACCGAGGCGAAGGCCACCCACAGCCAATAGGGCAACAGCAGCCAGATGGAGAGTCGGTCTTCGCGATGAAATAGCATGATCGTCAGGCTAATGGCTGCCAGCAGCAAGAGAATATGCCCGAAGGCCACCCCGGGCATCTGCAGTCCGAAAAAGATCGCTGACCAAAGGGCGTTGAGCACCAACTGGAAGATGAACACGCCCAATGCCAGGCGGGCCGCAGCAAAACCCCGTCGCCACCACACCCGCCAGGCGGCCACCGCCATCATGGTGTACAGCAGGGTCCAGACCGGACCAAAGACCCAGCCTGGCGGATTCCAGGCCGGCTTTTGCAGCGCCGCATACCATTCGCCCGGCGGAAACAGACCGCCGAAAGCGGCGGCGGCGAAACAGAGCAACAGCCAACCCAGCAGCCCTGCCAGTCCCTTGATGGAAGTCATGGTGCTTACTCCAGTTGCCAGCTTGCCTGGTAGCGTTCGAAACCCAGTGGTGATCCCGGCAGGCCCTGCAGTTCTATTTCATCGCCGGCCTCAAGCGGGCCAACGCCGGCCGGGGTGCCGGTGAGCAGCACGTCACCGGCGCGGACAGCCCAATAGCATGATAAGGCGGAAAGCAGTTCTGGGGGCGAAAAAATCATGTCCCCAGCATCGCCCCGTTGCCGTTCTTCGCCATTGATTTTGGTGACAAAGGACAGCTCCTGGAAATGGCCGAGAACATGATCGTCTACTGGCAGGAATGGCCCCAGCAGACAGCTTCCGTCAAAGGCCTTGGCCACGTCCCAGGGCAGGCGACCCTGTTTGAGGCGGGCCTGCTCATCCCGCAGGGTCAGATCAACCGCAAGGCCGAGGCCGACAATGGGCCGCTCAAGTTCGCCGCTGAGCAAGAGGGCGATCTCGCCTTCATAGTCCACCCGCCCCAGGCCAACGGGCAAAGAAGCCGGGCCGGGAGCACGGCAGGCGCTGCCGGGCTTGAGGAATATCACCGGTTGCTGTGGACGCTCGGCGCCCATCTCCCGGGCATGATCGGCATAGTTGCGACCGACGCAGAAGATGCGGCTGGCATCAGTGACCGCAGGGTCTTGCCCGCTCATGCCGATCCCTTCGCCACGGGTGAGAGGGCCTCGCCAAACGCCGAGAGGGTGGCCTCGATGGCGGCATCATCCACGTCGAGATGGGTGACCAGACGCAGGGTGGTGGCGGGATTGACGATCACCCCTCGCTGCTTGAGTCGGGCAGCGAGTGTCGGGCCATCAACATCGGCAGGGGTGACAAAAATCATATTGGTGCCACTGCGCTCGATCCTGAGCCCGGCCCCCAGGGCCTCCAGCCCGTCGGCCAAGCGCTCGGCGCGGTGATGATCTTCGGCAAGGCGGTCCACATGGCGCTCCAGGGCAACAATGCCGGCAGCCGCAATGATCCCGGCCTGGCGCATGCCACCGCCCAGCACCTTTCGCCAGCGCCGGGCCTCGTGGATGAATTCGCGCCGGCCGCAAAGCAGCGAGCCCACAGGCGCACCCAGGCCCTTGGAAAGACAGAAAGAAACACTGTCGAACTGACGCGTGATGTGCTCCACCGGCAGGCGGTGATAGACAGCGGCATTGAAGACCCGCGCCCCATCCAGATGAAAGCCCAGGCCAAGCTCCCGCGCCAGGCCCGCCATGGTATCGATATAGTCCATGGGCAGGGGCCGCCCCCACCAGGTGTTTTCCAGGCACAGCAGGCGGCTGCGGGCGAAATGGGCATCATCCGGCTTGATGGCGGCGCGCACCGCCTCGGGATCCATCCGCCCGCCCTCGTCCAGGGGCAGGGGCTGGGGCTGGATGCCACCGAGCACCGCCGCACCACCGCCCTCGTACTGATAGGTGTGGGCATTGTGACCGACGATGTACTCGTCTCCACGCCCGCAATGGGCCAGCAGGGCGGCCAGGTTGCCCTGGGTGCCGGAGGGCAGGAACAAGCCCGCCTCCATGCCGGTCATTTCGGCGGCCAGGGCCTCCAGGCGACTGACGGTGGGATCTTCGCCATAGACATCATCGCCCACCTCCGCCTTGTGCATGGCCTCACGCATGGTCGCAGTGGGCCGGGTCACGGTGTCACTTCTCAAATCGATCACTGTCAGGGGCTCCATCAAGCCTGCCGGGACAGTGCCAAACCATACCATTCATCCGAAAACATCGCTGCAAGAAAAAAGAGGGGCACCCTTGGGTGCCCCTCTTCGTACAGCTCACGCCAAATAGCGGTTTACCAGTAAAGGGACAGGTCCTGATCGATACAGATCAGGCCCTGCCGAGTCTGCCCATCATAATAGTCGGCAGTTTGGCCTACCCAGTTGGAAACCACCATACAAACGACACCATCACTCCGTTCGGCGACATCAGCCACGGGGACAAGGTTGGCACCCGGGCCAGCAAGGAGCTCAAAATCCTCATTCACTGCACCCGAGTCCTTATCCACCAAAGCAATCCCGTCACGCTCCTGGCCATCCACTTCCAGGAAGTCGCCAGCGATGAATACACCCAGCGAGGTGGCACCAAGACCGAACTGGGCATCTAGATCCGAAGACGGATTCCACGGCTGAAGTACACCATCGGTGTTGAAGGCTGCAAAACCGTCACGGGGGGTACTATTGGCGGTGTCGAAATTGCCGGCCACGTAAATTATGCCGTCGTGGTAGCTGATATGCCTCACTGATCCGTCGAGCTCCGGTGACCAGGAGGTGACATTGCCATCGGCGTCGATGGCGGCGATATAATCGCGGGACTGCCCGTCCAGGGTGTCAAAATCACCACCCACATAGAGCACATCATCGGAGCCATCCATGGTCCCGATACTGCCACCCTCAGGATCAGGAAAGTCCGCCAGCACGTTGCCGCCGGCATCCAGGGCGACAAAACCATTGCGGTTGGTGCCATTGACCTCGGCGAAACTGCCACCCATGACGATGGCATCGCCCAGGGCGTGTAGCCGCGTAACCCGGGGGTTGGGGAGGGAGCTGCCATCCTCCAGCTCCAGATCAGGCTGCCAACCCAGATCAAAGGCCCCGGTAAGCCGATCAAAACGGGCCACCCCATCGACTCGAATCCCTTCAGCCGTGCGCTCGCCCAGGCTACCCACATAGATATAGTCATGAGTCTCCGCAAAGGCTGTGACCGTGGAACCCATGCCAGGCCCCCAGTCGCGAAACTCACCGGCCATATCCAGTGTGCCAATGCCACGGGGATCCTGCAGATCCCAGACCGTGCCCGTGGTCGCGAAAAGCAGGCGGTCGTCCTCGACAATCACCCGGCTCGCACCCCGGGGCAGACGCAACTCCGGCCCATCAAGCAGTGTTCCCTCCGGCGAGAAGAGAGCATAGTTTTTCTGCCGTTCGCCACCGATGTAGCGAAACAGCCCGGTAACCAGGATGTTGCCATCGATTTCCTGAATGTTAGACACCCCGACGGACCAGCCGAGGTTGCCATAGTTGGGCTGCGCCTCGGGCCAGTTCAGCTCATCACCGGTGTCGCGATCAAAAGCTTTCAGAGGCGTGGATAGGGATGGAAAGGGCGACTCCCCAAGATAGATGGCATCATCGGTGACGAGAAGAGCGCCGACCCAATTGAAGCCATGGTCAATCATCAGCGCCGACAAGTCACCATTTTCATCGATCCTGGCAAAACCATCCCTGGGCTCACCATCAACCTCGGTAAAATTGCCTGCCATGTAGACAGCACCATCCTCGGCAACCGTCATGTGGGAGATAGTCTCATCAGGATCGATCTGTGCGACCCAGCCCAGGAAGCTGCCGTCATCGGCGAAGCGGGCAACCCCTTCCTCCTCGTCGCCGGCAGTCATTTCCAGCGTCGTGACGGCGTAGATCTCGCCGTCGTGCATAGTCATCCGGTTAATGCTCGCATCATGGTCTAGCTCCCACGCCAGTACATCCCCTTGCCTGTTGAGCTTGGCGATCCCATCGACGTTGGCTCCGTTGATTGCGGTGAAACTACCGCGAACATAGAGCCGATCATCGTGAAACAGCAATTCGCTGACCATCCAACCATCTATATCTACTTGCCAATCACTGTCCAGGCGACCATCTTCGTCAACCCTGGCAAGCATCTGCCTTTCCTCTCCGTCGATGTAATCAAAGTCACCGGCGAGGAAATAGCCATCTTCACCATCGCTTACCATGGCACGAACCCGACCGCCCACCTTGGCAGTGGGCAGGGGCGTGTAGTGTTCCCGCTCCAGCGCCACAAAGCCCCCGCTCATGCGGGCACCAGCGGTCATTGACCCGCCGAAGAAGAGGTTGTCATCCTGATCAAACATCACGGCCCGGGCCCACATATCGGTCACCGGCGCCATGGGGCGGCTGCCGAACACGGGCCCGAAGCCGGCACCGTCTTCCTCCAGGGCAAAGTAATAGCGCTGGTCGTTGTCCAGCTCTTCCACCCGGTAGGGGGGCTCGATGTCACTGGCGCTGCCACTGCCATCGTGGGCGGAATAGTTTTCCGGGTCCATGTCGGGGTCGGTGGACCACACCAGGCTGTAGCTGGCGCCACCCGCCGCATCCCAATCGACTTCGACTGCCTGATTGCGGGGCTCGGCCCAGGCCTGGGCGACGGCTTCGGCGCTGCAGCTCACCTCGACGTCATCCACATCCTCGCCATCAATGACGCCACTGGCATTGTCGATCTGGCACTGCTGGCCATCCGGATGGCTGTCGACGGTGACCTCATAGCTGTCGCCATCGTCCAGGGTGGTTTCAAAGCTGAAGGCGCCATTGTCGCTCAGCGCCAGAAGATCATCGTCGTTGAGCAGCAGCTCCAGGGTGCCACCCGAAAGACCGCTGAGATTGCCGCCGACAGCGAAACCGTCGTCATCGTCGTCGTCATCACCATTGTCGTCGCCGTTGTCGTCATCGTCGCCGTTGTCGTCATCATCGCCGTTCTCCCCCGCATCGGAATCGTCGCTGCTGGACGAGCCCCCGCAGGCCGGCAGGATCACCGCCACGGCCAGTGACAAAATGAGCGCTGCGAGCAGACGCAGCAGATTCTCAGGATAGAGCTTTTCCATGACCCGCTCCCCTTCGGAAGGTACAGAGTTTTTGGTTCTATCCAGCTTGGAACAGCCGGTCCAACGCTGCCATCCCCCACGTGAGGCCCCCCGAGGCCCCAGATTTCGAGCCGAGCACGGGGAATGCTAGGCTCTGTGACGTTCGCACAGCCCGGGGAGCGAGAGCATGGAGACCATCGGCGAGGCCTTTCAGGCCCTGTCCGGCTTTCTTTGGGGGCCGCCGCTGATCATTCTGGTGGTGGGCGGGGGCCTGTACTTTCTGATCTACAGCCGCATGGGCCCCTACCGCTATTTCGGCCACGCCATCGCCATTCTGCGGGGCAAATATGATGATCCCGACGACCCCGGGGACATCACCCATGCCCAGGCCCTGTCGGCGGCACTCTCCGGGACCCTGGGGCTGGGCAATATCGCCGGGGTGGCGGTGGCCATCGGCATGGGCGGGCCAGGTGCGGTCTTCTGGATGTGGGTGACCGCCGTGGTGGGCGTGGCGACCAAGTTCTTCACCTGCACCCTGTCGATCATGTACCGGGGCCGGGACAGCATCGGCCAGCTCCAGGGCGGGCCCATGTACATCATCCGGGAAGGCCTGGGTGAACGCTGGCGCTGGCTGGCCGTCTTTTTCTGTGTCGTTGGCCTGTTCGGCACCCTGCCCATCGTGCAGATCAATCAGCTCACCCAGGTCGTGCGGGATGTGATCTTCGTGCCGGCGGAGCTGGTGGACCCTGACAATCACTTCACTTTCGATCTGATCTTCGGGCTGCTGGTGGCCGGTATCGTGGCTGCGGTCATTTTTGGCGGCATCAAGCGTGTCGGTTATGTGGCCGCCCGCCTGGTGCCGAGCATGGTGGCGGTGTATCTGCTCATGACCGCCGGGGTGCTGGCCGCCCATGTGGCCGATCTGCCCGGCCACCTGCTGTTCATCGTTCGCGATGCCTTCACCGCCGAGTCCATCGGCGGCGGGGTCCTGGGCATGATCACCATCGGGGTCATGCGCGGGGCCTTCTCCAACGAGGCCGGGATCGGCACCGAGGTGATGGCCCATGGGGCGGCAAAAACCAAGGAACCGGTGCGCGAAGGGCTGGTGGCGATGATGGGGCCGGTGATCGACACCCTGATCGTCTGCACCTGCACCGCCCTGGTGATCCTGGTCACCGGTGTCTGGCAGCAGGAGGATCTGGGCGGGGTGAGCATGACCGCCATGGCATTTGGCGATGTGCTACCCGGCGAGCTGGGGGCCTGGGTAATCGCTTTCGTGGTGCTGATCTTTGCCTCCAGCACCATGTTCACCTTCTGGTACTACGGCGCCAAGTGCCTGGGCTATCTCATCGGCGCGGAGCGCCAGCACTGGTACAAGTACTTTTATACCGCGCTGATCGTCGTTGGCGCGGTGGTCTCGCTGGAGGCGGTCTTCGGCATCATCGACAGCGCCTATGCGCTCATGGCAATCCCGACCATGACCGCCACCCTGTTGCTGTCCCCCAGAGTCCTGGCGGCGGCCCGTGACTACTTTCAGCGCCTGAAACGGGATTAGGGAACCTCTGATTAATTCATTCGCACCCGCAGCCAATGAATTAATCAGAGGCTCCTTAGGTCTTGCTCTTGGCCGGCTCGCCCTGGGTCTTTCTGGCCATGGCCACCACCTGTCGGCGACACTGGCGCAGGGCGGCGGCCATTTCCGCACCACTCTGGAAGCGGTCCTCGGGCTTCTTGGCCAGGGCCTTGTTCATGATCTGGCGGACGCAGGGCGGCAGATCCAGGCGCAGATGGGTCACGTCCGGGTGCTCTTCATTGGCGATCTTGTACATCAGGGTGGCCAGGGGCTGACCATCAAAGGGCAATTCGCCGCGCAGCATCTGATAGAAGGTCACACCCAGGGAGAAGAGATCGGAGCGACCATCTACCCGCCGGCCCAATACCTGCTCCGGTGACATATAGGAGGGCGTGCCAAGGATGGTCCCGGTCTTGGTCTTGCTGGCATCGGTGAGGCAGGCCACACCGAAGTCGGTAACCTTGATCCGCCGGGTGCGGCGATCATAGATCATGTTGGCCGGCTTGATGTCGCGATGGACCACGTTATGGCCATGGGCATAGTTCAACGCCTCGGCCACCTGGGTGACGATGTCGAAGACCGTGGGCACGGGCAGCAATTTGCCCGGCCGGGTGTAGCGCTGCAGGCTGGTGCCGTCCAGATAGTCCATGGCGATATAGGCCAGGTCGGCCTCCTCACCCACGTCGTATATGGTGACGATACTGGGGTGATTGAGGCGGCCGGCGGTCTCGGCCTCACGGAAGAAGCGGGCGGTCACCTGTTCCAGTTGTTCTCCCTCGAATTCCTCCGACAGGGCAACGGTCTTGACCGCCACCGTGCGGCCGATGCGGGGGTCCTTGCCCAGATAGACCACACCCATGGCGCCACGACCGATCTCCTTGTCGATCTCGTAGCGACCCAGCATGGGCTTTTGCATGCCATCCTCGGTCAGGACCAGGGAACGAACCCCGCCCCGGCCGCTACCCAGGGCCATCTTGCTTTCCAGCACCCCAAGCTTGCGGATCCGCGCATCCGCATCGGCAAAGCCGGGGGACAGCCTGGACAGGTGACGGAGAACACTTTGTGCCTTGGCAAACTGGCGGCGACGCTCGAAATCCAGGCCCAGGTCGTAGAGCTGGTCGAGGACGCGCTGATCTGGCTCACACTGTTTGAGCCGCTCAAAGGCGGCATCAAGCCGGCCCTGGGCCCGCCAGGCCTCGGCCAGTTGGCGATTGAGATCGGACAGGGTCTGCCGGAAATGGTGGTATCGATCGCTGAGGTACTGCTTCGCCCCCAGAGCGAAATGTCCCGACAGCAGGGCAACAACCGGCATGGCCAGGTCCAAACGCAACATGCGGGCCATGGGCAGCACCAACTGCAGATTGACCAGGATCACCGCCAACAGCAGTGTCAGGGCAACCCCAGTGGCCAACCCCACCCGGGGCAGGAGATAACCCAGATAGAGGGCCACCACGAAGAGCACGGCCCACGGCACCACGGCGACCCACACGGGCGCCGAATAGAGATCTCCGTTGATCAGGGCAGTGGCGTGCTGGGCCACGACTTCCATGGGACTGAGCACACCCCCCGTGGGACTGGGCATGGCCTGGGCCCACTGTTCGGACGAGGTGCCGATGATCACGGCGCGACCTTGCAGGCTGGCGGGATCAAAACGTTCCGAGAGGAGCAGATCGAGACTGACACGGGGCAGGGCCCGCTCGCCATCCAGAGAATAGAAATGAGGCTGAAAACGATAGCTGACATCAGTCACCACGCGCCGGCCACCAATCGCCAGGTCGCTGGGATCCTGGGTACGGATGTCAGCTGCCTCAGCACCGAGGATGTGGGCGGCAATATTCACGGACAGGGCGGGCAGAAAATGATCGTCGCTGCGCAACAGCGCGGGAGGTTCCCGGGATGCGAGGCGATCCTCCACCCGGGGCAGAAAACCGACCCCCGTTACCTCGCTGCTCAATCCCGGGTGAGCCGGGACGAGGCGCCCGGAGGGCAGCGCCGGCGTCGCCGCCATGCGACGCAGGATGCGGATATTGATCGGGTCTTCGATATTGGCGCTGACAGCGCTGTCGAGCATGTAGGGGGGAATCCAGTCCCTCGGCAGGGGTCCGCCATCGCTGCCACCAGTGGCGCTGCGATACGGCAGGCCCAACAGAACCGGGCCCAGACCCTCCAGGCGAGCCGCCAGAGTGGCATCAGCCACCGGACCTGCCAGGCCCCAATCCGGGGGCAGCACCAGGGCGGTAACACTGGCACCCGCGCCACGGGACATGCCCACCGCCTCACCCACGGCGGCGGCCAGACTGGTCCAGTCATCGAAGCGCTGCAGGCTACGGTCATCAATATCCACCAGCAGCACGGCCTCGCCGGGAGCCCTTTCCGGGGCCAGTCGCATGCCCCATTCAGCCAATTGCCCGTCCAGGCCGCGCCACAGGCCGGCGAGGCCGGCCAGGGCAACCAGCAGGACAACGGCGAAACCGATGAATCGATCGTTTTTGAAGGCCTTGCTCTGCAAGCTTCCCCCGGTCATCAATGCGGCCGCTGCCCTTCCGGTCAGCCGCCGCGGGACTCTACCCCCCGGACCACAGGCGTCACTATCCCACAAATTGCTGTTGGAACTCACGGGTCTGGACGCTGCCCTTGGTATATTACCTTGAGACGGATAAAGCAAACCCGCTTATCGCCAATCCCGGCCTGGAGGGCTGCCATGGGCGGATCGCCACGACGCATCACCGGCCTGTTTTCGGCTCTCTTGCTCCTGCCCATGCCGGCCCTGACGGAGCGAGGGGTTGCCTACGAGGCGCGGATTGAGAGCCAGACCCTGCGGCCCACGGTGGCCGATGAGGCGCGTCGCTTCAGCCTTCAGAGTGGGGTCATTGAGTTGCGGGAAGGCCTGACCGCCGGCTTATGGGGTGATCTGCGCCTGGGGCTGCCGTCAATGCGCTTTGAAGCCGCGGACACGGTTGAAACCCCGAGGTTGGGCGGCCACTTGCTGGGGTTCGGTCTGGGTGGTCGCCATCCGACCGGCAGCCCCCTGGCTCTGCGCTGGAATCTGGACCATGACTGGATGGCGGTCAGTGGCGGCCTGGGCGAGGGGGATGTCGAAGTGGACATGCGCCAGGGCCGCGCGGAGCTTGGCCTGGACTGGCAAGGCCGGCATCTGGGCATTGGCATTGGCGTTGCCCGCCACTGGCTGAACGGCGAAGAGACCCGCCGGGATGAGGACGGCCGCAGCGACAGGCGGCTTCAGTGGCGGCCGGACAGCCACGCCTATCTCAGCTTGTCACTGGAGATCGATGATGGCGGCTGGGTGGGAGTGCGTCACGATGCCATCGAGGGCGGGGGTGCCACGCGCCTGCTGTTCGGGCGCCGCTTTTGATGGTTTCCGGGATTACAGAGGCGGCAGATGATCTGCCAGCCACTGCTCGATTTCGCCACTGTCCTTGACGCTACGGGTGGTGGCCACCCGGTTGCCGTGCAGATCAAACAACACCAGCGTGACCGCATCCACGTCCTGGTTATCGGCAAAACGCTGGCCCCGAGGATGATTGAGATCGGCAACCAGATACAGCATGGCCTCGGGATGCTGATCCCGGACCCGAGCCAGATTCTCCATCAGGGTAACGCTTTCGACATAATTGTGATCATGGACAAGCACCACGGCCGGCTCACCGGTCCCCACCAGACTGAGATCGGTCTCAAATCCCGAGGGCAACATGCGTAGCAGCAGCCAGGCCAGCAACACAATGACCAACAGCACCAGGGGAACGGTGACAACACGGGGCAGGCGTTTGGCGGCCATGGCATTTCTCCAATCAAGCGTCTCGGCAATGGGGCCCTCCCGGGCTCGGGGCAGAACATTGCCCCAATCCGTGGCAAAGCTCAAGCACGGGGGGGCAAAACCATCCCGGCAAGTCAGCAGGAGAAACAGGGGTGAGTGACAATCCGATAACAAGACCGCCAGTGCATGCCTGGCTGGCCCACTGCCGCCCCGGCATGGAGTCAGCGGCTGCGGCGGAGCTGGACGAAAGGGCGCGGGCGGCCGGGATTGCCTCGGCCTATGCCATCGCCCGGCCGGGAGAGGCCTGGCTTAGACTGGTCTGCGCCGACCCAGCCGAGACAGCGGCCATGAACCGTCATCTACCGCAGGATTATCTGTTCCCGCGGCAGGTGCTGAGGGAATGGCATTGGCTGGAGGGGCTCCCCGGCAAGGACCGCATCAGCCCCATCATCGAAACACTGCCCGGCGGGAGTTGCTTTGGGGGCCTCCAGATCAGCGTCCCGGACAGCAATGCCGGCAAGGGCCTCTCCCGTTTTGTTCGGGCCTTCACTCCCGCCCTGCGGCGGGCGCTGAAGGACAAGGGTATCCGTCTGGATGCCGAGGGTGCCCCCGTGCTGCACCTGTTTTTTCCCGATTCCACTCGCGTTGCGGTGGGCAGCAATCAGGATCCGGCCGAGCCGGCCGGGGGCATTCAGCGTCTGCGGATGCCGTCGGCCGCGCCCAGCCGCTCCACGCTCAAACTGGAAGAGGCCTTGATCCGCTTGATGACGCCAGAGGAGCGGGAGACCCATCTGCAGCCTGGCATGACCGCCGTGGACCTGGGTGCCGCGCCGGGCGGCTGGAGCTGGCAGATGGTGCGCCGCCACATCCATGTCACGGCGGTGGACAATGGCCCCATGGCTAAAAGCCTGCTGGACAGCGGCCTGCTGGATCATGTTCGCGGCGATGGCTTCACCTGGCAGCCCGCCGCTCCTGTCGATTGGCTGCTTTGCGACATGGTCGACAAACCAGCGCGGGTGGCAGCCCGAATGGGCCAGTGGCTGCAGACAGGCTGGGCCCGAAGGGTAGTCTTCAACCTCAAGCTGCCCATGAAACGGCCCTGGCCGGTAGCCCGGGACCTGTTGGCCGAACTGCGCGCTCGGGCGGGAGCAGGCGCCAGCCTGCGGGCCCGCCAGCTATACCATGACCGCGAGGAAATCACTGTCCTGATATTGCCCTAGTCCCCTTGTGCTCTCACATCCCCGTTCTAAGCTATGAGTAAGGGCGGGGCACAGTGCCCTGGCCCAATGACTGACAATGACATGGTCCAGGAGGCGATATGAACAGAACAACAATGCATGGCCTGGCGTGGTGTCTCCTGCTCCTGTTCCTCATGGCCTGCGAGGCCCCGGATGAGAACGGAGCGGTGGATGACGACGCCGTGGCAGAGACCCCTGAGGCCACAACGGACTGTGAGCTGGTGATGGGCTGGGACCCCTGGGAGCCTTACCAATACCGCACCCCGACCGGCGAAGTCGCCGGCCTGGATGTGGAGCTGGTCAGCGCGGCAGCGGAAAAGGCCGGTTGCGAACTGGAGTATCACCAGGCGGATTTCGTATCCCTGCTGGCAGCCCTGCGAGACGGGGAGATCGACTTCATACCGGGTGCCACGCGCACGGCTGCCCGCGAGGAATTCGCCTATTTCAGCATCCCGTACCGGGATGAGACCTTCGCCATCTGGGTACGAGCCGAGGATCTGGACCTGTACCAGGATGAGAGCCTGGAAAGTCTGCTGCAACAACGGCGTCGGGTGGGACTGACGGAAGGCTTTCTCTATGGCGACGAGGCCGAAGCGGTGATCGCCAACCCGGACTACGAGCGCTACCTCACCAGTGCGCGGATTGGGGACATCAACCTCCTGCGCCTACTGGAGCATGACATTGACGCCCTGATCGAAGACCCCTTCGTGGCGGCGTCGGTGCAGCGACGCCTGGGCCTGGAAGACCAGGTGGCCCGACTGGAACAGGAGCTCAGCAGCGGCGAGGTAACACTGATGTTCAGCCGTGAATCCGTGGACCAATCCCTGGTCGAGCGCTTTGACGAGGCCCTGCAGGCACTGATTGAGGGCAATGTGCGGGACGAAATCACCACCCGCTACCAGACCCAGTAGATCCGCCGACCAAAAGAAAACCGCCACCCTTTCGGGTGGCGGTTTTTCATGCAAAGCCTCAAGCGGCTTTTACCAGATGTTGGCCCGCTCGTCCTCCGGCAGGTACATCGCATCACCGGGCTGCAGGTCGAAGGCCTCGTAGAAGCCCGGGATGTTGCGCAGCGTGGTATTGACCCGGAATTCCCCCGGTGAATGGGGGCGGGTCTGGAGGTGCTGACGCAGCGCTTCGTCGCGGAACTGGATGCGCCAGATCTGGCCCCAGCCCAGGAAGAAGCGCTGATCGCCGCTAAAGCCCTCGATTACCGGCGCCTCCTCTCCTTCCAGGGACAGCTGATAGGCCCGCCAGGCCACCCGCAGACCGCCATGGTCGGCGATATTCTCGCCCAGGGTGGCCTGGCCGTTGATGTTGACCCCCTCCAGCGGTTCCTCGGCATCGAACTGGTCCACCAGCACCTGGGCGCGGGACTGGAATTCCTCTTCGGAGCCCTCGGACCACCAGTCGCGAAGGTTGCCATCGCCATCCACACGGCGACCGGAGTCGTCAAAGCCGTGGCTGATCTCATGGCCAATGACCGCGCCAATGGCGCCGTAGTTGATGGCGTCATCGGCATCCACATCAAAGAAGGGGGGCTGCAGAATGGCAGCCGGGAAGACAATCTCGGTCATGGAAGGTGAATAATAGGCATTGACCGTCTGCGGGGTCATGAACCATTCGTCCCGGTCCACTTCCTGCCCCAAGCGCTCCAGCATGCGTCCGTATTCAAAGGCGCGGGAACGTTTGATATTGCCCACCAGGTCATCCGGATCGATTTCCAGGCCGTCGTAGTCCCGCCATTTGTCCGGATAGCCAATCTTGGTATTGAAGCTCTCAAGCTTGGCAAGGGCCTCGTCGCGGGTCTCCGGGCTCATCCAGGGCGATTCACGCAAGGTCTCCTCGAAGGCGATCATCAGGTTGTCCACCATCTCGGCCATGCGCTCACTGGCTTCGTCATCGTAATGACGCTCCACATAGAGCTTGCCGAGCTGAAAGCCGATCACCTGGTTGAGCACGTCGATACCACGCTCCCAACGGGGCTTCTGCTCTTCCAGTCCCTGAAGGACGCGCCCCGAGAAATCGAAGCGGGCCTCGACGAAATCGCTGGACAGATAATTGGCGTAGCTGGAAAGAACCCGCCAGCGGAGATAGTCCTGCCAGGTCTCGATATCGGTATCGGCGATTACCGAGGCAGCGGTTGCCAGATAGTCCGGCTGCCGAACCACCACCGACTCCACATCGTCGGCACCAATGTCGGCAATGAAGGCGGCCCAGTCGAAATCCGGCGCCAGTTCTCCGAGTTCGCTCACCGACTTGAGGTTATAGGTGGCCACCGGGTCACGGTTCTCGACCCGGGTCCAATGACCGTCGGCCAGACGGGTTTCGGTGTCCATGATGCGCTCGGCAGCGGCCGCAGGGTCCTCGTGACCGGCAAGCTCAAACATGCGCTCCACATGCTCAAGATAGGCCTCACGAACGTCCTGATTGCCGTCATCAAAGTAGAAATCCCGATCCGGCAGACCAAGCCCGGACTGGCTGAGGTAGGAGATATATTGGTCGGAGTTCTGGGCATCCTGGCGCACAAAGAAGCTGAACGGGCCGGAGACACCGTAAGCTGGCAGCTTGGCCAGCAGCCGGCGCAGCTCATCATGATCCTCGACCGCGTCGATGCGGGCGAACAGGTCTTCCAGCGGTTCCATCCCGAGTGCCTCAAGGGCGTCTTCATCCATGAAGCTCTGATAGAGATCGCGGATCATTTGCTCCGCTGAGCCGGTTTCGAGGTTCTCTCGCTCCGAGACCTCTTCCACCAGCTCACGCAAATGGGCCTCGGCCTGTTCACGCAGCTCGTCAAAACTGCCGTAGCGAGCACGATCGCTCGGGATATCGGTACGCTCCAGCCAACCACCGTTCACGAAGCGGAAGAAATCATCCTGGGGCCGAACATCGTGATCCATGTTGGCCATGTCCACGCCCAGCTCGGCTTCGCCCTTGGCCGGCTCAGGAGTCCGATCCCGGTCCTGGTCATCCTGGCCACAGGCGGCCAACAGGCCGGCGCAGAGCAAGACGCTCATTGTCTTGTGCATCATCTGGTCCTCATATTGTCATGCTTGAATGGATCTCACCCGGCATCACGGCGGGCAAAACGCAGCCATCCGCCGCCTGAGTGCGGTCAAAGCGACCCGAAGAGGGTAGCAGGACGGCCTACGACACCGATATGACTTCGGCACCGTGGATTGGTTTCATCGCGGGTTCAGGGGCGGGCGGGAGGACCAGCTAGTGCAGCCAGTCGTCGATAAACCGCTCGAGGTCGTCGTAGGTGTAATTTTCAAACCAGATATAGCGGAGCCCGATCCGGAAGCGCTCGCCATCATCGTCCCGGCAGGCCACCACCCGACAGCGGGCATCCACATTGGAATAGCGGCCATCCTTCAGAGGCAATTGCATCTGCACCCGCAATTCCTCGCCCCCAAGCTCCCCCCGCAGGACACTGTCAGGCAGGAGCTGCCGGGCGGTTTCATTGTTGCAAAGCAACTGCAGACCGGTCAGGGAAATATCCAGGGCAAGGGCCGGGTGGGCATGATCCCGCCCGTCCAGCACCTTGACCGGGTGCTGGGTGTCGATGCGCCCGAATACCCGGCGATCGTCGCCGCCGTCGGTATCTTCGCTACTGCTGATCTTGCCCATTGCTGCCTCCCATCCCTAATTCGGCCGTGACCCCCCGCCACGAAAACCGCCGCCGGCCGTGCTTCAAATGGCACAGCTCGACAGCCCCTTTTTTTCCAGATACCGCTGATGATACTCCTCCGCGCGGTAAAAGGTCGATGCCGGACTGATCTCGGTCACGATGGGGCGCTGGAAACGCCCGGATGCTTGCAGGGCCTGCTTCGCAGATTCTGCCGCCTGCCGCTGAGCCTCATCGTGATAGAAAATCGCCGATCGATACTGACTGCCTACATCCGGGCCCTGACGATTGAGGCTGGTGGGGTCATGCATCTCCCAGAACACCTCAAGCAGGGCCTGATAAGACACCTTCTCTGAATCATAGACCATCTGGACCACTTCAGCGTGCCCCGTCTCGCCGGAGCAAACGTCTTCGTAGCTGGGATTCTCGAAATCCCCACCCAGATAGCCGACCTGGGTGTCCAGCACCCCGTCAATCTCGCGGAAGCGGGCTTCCACGCCCCAGAAACAGCCGGCACCAAACGTTGCTTTATTCTCGCTCATGGGGAGATTGTCTCCATCCAAGGGCCCCAAAATCAAGGCTGCGGCAGAAAAACCCCGGCCTGGGGAGAGGCCGGATTTGCAGGCCGCGGCACCAATGCGCTTTACTTTCGCCTTTCGACCCGCAAGGGCCCGCAAAATTCCCCAGGGAGAAGTATCCGTGACGCAAGCGTCAGCCCAACCCCGTGCCTGGCTCCATGCCCTCGGCCCCGGTCTGCTGATGGCCGGCGCCGCCGTGGGCGTATCGCATCTGGTGCAGGCAACCCGGGCGGGGGCCGAATACGGCCTGCTGCTCCTGGGCCTGGTCCTTATCACCTGCCTGCTGAAATATCCCTTCCTGGAATTTGGTCCCCGCTATACCGCGGCGACGGGTGAAAGCCTGCTTGCCGCCTATCGCCGCCAGGGCCGCTGGGCTTTGTCCCTCTATGTCCTGATCACTGTGGGTACGATGTTCGTGATTCTGGCCAGCGTGACCCTGGTGACCGCCGGTCTGGCCAGCCGCCTGTTTGCACCCGAACTGGATACTGTGCTGATCTCCGCAATCATCCTGGCGGTATGCGGCCTGGTCCTGCTGCTGGGGCGTTTCCGGGGCCTGGACCTGAGCATGAAACTGATCATGTCCGTGCTGGCTGTCCTGACGCTGGCCGCAGTCAGTCTCGCCCTGCTCAATCCCGGCGAATGGACCGCGGAAACCGCAGCACCGCCGTTGTCCAGCCTCTGGACCGGCGCCGGCATTGCCTTCCTGCTGGCGTTGATGGGATGGATGCCCATCCCTCTGGATGTGGCCGCCTGGCACTCTCTATGGGCCATGGAGCGTAGCCGCAGCACCGGTCAGCGGGTCAGCGTCCGCCACGCCCTGCTGGATTTCAAGATCGGTTATGCCGGCGCCACCCTGCTGGCCGCCTGTTTCCTGGTGCTCGGCGCCCTGGTCATGTTCGGCAGCGGTGAGCGCTTCTCGGACAGTGCCGTGGCCTTCTCCAGCCAGTTCGCCCAACTCTACGGCCAGCTGCTGGGAGACTGGAGTGTGCCGGTGATTCTATTCACGGCTCTGGTGGTAATGTTCAGCACGACCCTGGCGGTCAGCGATGCCTATCCCCGCGTGCTCACCGCCCTGGCGGGTTTTCTGTTGCCGGGCCGGGAGATGAGCCCCGACAGCGGGCCAAGGGTGTATGTTGCCGCTTTTCTGCTGGTCGCCGCCGGCGCCCTGGTGATTATTCGCTACTTTGGTGGCGCCTTCACCACCCTGGTGGATTTCGCCACCACCGTCTCCTTTCTCTCGGCCCCCATTCTCGCCTGGCTCAACCTGCGAGCAGTGACCGGCCCCTGGATGCCGACAGCAGAGCGCCCCGGCCCCGTCCTCCGGGGACTGAGCTGGCTGGGTCTGGCATTCCTGGTGGGTTTTTCGCTGGCCTGGATCGGCTGGCGGCTGAGCGGCTAGCGGCGACTGCGGTCCCGCAGGCGATCCTCATCCAGCAGGCGCATCACACGGGCGAAGGGATTTAGCAGGGAAATGCCGTGCAGACCGAGGCCGAACAGCCAGAACAGCAGCAGCCAGTTGATCCAGGTCTGAGACTCGCCCGCCAGCCACTGGAACAGCAGCAACAGACCGGCGGAGGGCACAAAGATCAGCAGGTGGATCAGAAAATCACGCAGGGCCCGGGCCCGAACTTCCGCCTGCTTGTAGGGATTGTCTTCCACCGCACCCTGTCCTCATATCTCGGGCCACGCTGAGAATCGGTCCCCGGCAGACTGCCGGGGACCCGCACCGGCCGGGCTGATCAGCCGCCGCTCTCAATCAGAGACAGGGCCTCGTCCAAGAGGGCGATGGCCGTGTCGTGATCGCCCTCTTCGTGATGGCGCATGCCCTCGTCCCGCAACGACTCGATTTCCGTCACGGTTTCATCGGAAAGGCCCATCTCCTCCGCCATTTCGAGGGATTCGTTGATCATATCCTCGTAAGCCGGGCAGGTATGAGCCCAGGCCAGTGCCGGCAAAGCCATGAGGACCATGAGGATCAGCATTCGCTTGATCATGGACTACCTCCTTCTTCATCCACGTGGACCCCCTCCACCGGTAACAGCTTCTCACTTCCGCCGTCCGCACTCAAATGCCGACCGAATCACGGCTCGCTTGATGCAGATCAATCTGGTTTCCCTGAACCACGAATAGTATCTTGGGAAAGAGAATTCGAATATGAACCGGACCTCGCTGCTGGGGCAGTGATGGCCCGGGAAACAATGCCGAAGGAGAACCCAGCCATGAAGACCAGTCGCATACTCGCCATCCTCGACCCGTCCCTGGACAAGAACCGGGCGGCACAGCGAGCCCTGGCCATGGCCCGCGACCACGGTGCCAGCCTCACCCTGGCGGTGTTCGAGGACCACCAGACGATTGTGGAATCCGGCTTGATGGGGGATGCCCTGACCCGTCAGGCCATCGATATCTGGGAGCAGGAGACGGCCCAGTGGCTGAACAACCTGGCTGACTCCCTGGGGGAAGATGGCATTGAGATCGAGACCCGTGTGAAGACCGGTCGACCATTGGCGGACAAGGTCCTGGAGACAGTGGCGGAGGGCGACTACGACCTGGTGGTCAAGGACTGCGACGCCGGCTCCCGTCTGTCGCGCGCCTTTTTCACCCCTTTGGACTGGCACCTGTTGCGCCGCTGCCCGGTCCCCCTGATGCTGGTCAAGTCCACCAGCAAGGACAAGCCCGGACGTATCGCCGCTGCGGTGGACCCCTTCCATGAGCGCGGCAAGCCGGCGGAACTGGATGAACGCATTCTGACCACCGCCCAATCCCTGGCCAAGCACTATGAGGCGCGGCTGGATGTCATTCACGCCTGCCAGACCCAGCCCCTGGGGGCCAACTCACCTATTGAAGGTCCTGCGCTGCAATTCGAGAAGGTCCGTGAGGAAATCGCCACTCACCACCGCAATGCCCTGCGGCAACTCACTGACCGCTTCGACGTTGACCCCAGCCACGCCCATTTCATCGATGCCACCGCGCGCCGTGCGATTCCCGATTTCACCCGGGAACAGGGCGTGGATCTGCTGGTGATGGGCACGGTCACCCGTAAGGGCCTGACCCGCCTGATCATGGGCAGTACCGCCGAGGCCATTCTCGGCAACCTGGAATGCGACGTCCTGGCGATCAAGCCGGAGGGCTTTGCCGCCGCGACGAAGTAGGCAGGCCGCCTTCTGCAAGCAAGGGCCGCCGCCACGGCCCTTGCTTTTTTTGTAACGACACCCGCCCTGACCGGGTCTATCCGCCAACGTCCTGGCGGAGAAACCTCGTGACCCCGGTTCAACAGATAGATCCAATTGACTGCAATCACTCGAGAGTACAGAAGCTGCTTGCCCGGCTCGCCCGTGGCGATGACTGCAGGACCCGCGTGGTCAAGCTGAACTGCCCCGAAGGCCTCCCCCTGTTCATCAAGGCCATGCCCATCTGTCGCCTGCGCGACCGAATCAAGCACCGGCTCCGACCACCCCATCATGCTCGGGAGATGGCCCAGAGGCTGCAGGCAGCCGGACTCGACTCGGCGAGTACCGAGTCCTGTGGCATTCTGCGGGCAAGATCTCAGCCACGCCCCCTCGCCTATGTGGTCACCCGTGATGTGGGCGGCGTACGACTGGACCAATGGCTGAAGCAGGTGGGCACGGAAATGCCGCGTTTGAGGTTATTGCTGCATTCCATGGGAAGGGTCTTCGGGCGCCTGCACAAGGCCGGGATTCATCACCAGGACCCGCGCTGCCACAATTTTTTTGTTCACTTCAACCACTATGACCAGACAGAGCCACGGCTCTCGCTGATTGACCTCGAGGGGCTTTATCCCCTGCCGATCATCCCCCGGGCAATGCTGGGCAATCGATTACGGAGTTTCTGGCAGGACATGGACTTCCGCCTGGGGAGTCCCAATTGGCTGCAAATGCCGTCAGCCAGGCGGGCCCTGATTGACGGCCTCGCTGGCCAGGTCCCGGACCTGGGGGCCTGGGCGCAAGAGCAGCCCAGCCTATTCACCCCAAGCCCGAGGCTGAACTAGCGATCCTTGCCAAACACCTTGGGCGCGGCCAATCTTTCACCCACCGTGGCCAGGACCTGATGACAGGAGGCCTCCACCTTGAAACGGAGGAGGTCATCGGCGCGGGTGCGGCCCTGATTGACGGCGACCACGGGCAGGCCTGCCAGGGCCGCTTCCCGGGCGAATCGGAAGCCGGACCATACGGCCAGCGATGAGCCGACTATCAGCAGGGCATCACAATCACCGAGCAAGGCACGAACCCGCTCCACCCGCTGTGCAGGGACGTTCTCGCCGAAGAAGACCACATCCGGCTTGAGAATGCCGCTGCACTCGGGGCAATCAATAAAGTTGAACCCCCGGTGCGCGGCCTCATCCAGTTCCGCATCACCATCCGGGTTGATGCCCTCAACCCGGGCCTGCCAGCCTGGATTACAGGCATTCAGCTCAGATTGCAGTGCATCCCGACCCAGTTTCAGACCGCAGTGCTGGCAGAGGACGCGAGACAGGGTCCCGTGCAGCTCCACCACGTCCGAGGAACCCGCACGCTGATGCAGGCCATCCACGTTCTGGGTCACCAGGCCGCCCAGCAGTCCGGCCGATTGCAGCTCGGCCAGGGCCCGGTGGGCGGGGTTAGGGCGGGCGGCCTGCATGCGCGGCCAGCCCAGATAACTCCTGGCCCAATAGCGACGACGGGTGGACTCGCTGGACATGAAGGCCTGGTACTGGATGGGTTGCCGCCGGGTCCAGCGGCCATGGGCGTCGCGATAGGCGGGAATGCCGGAATCCGTGCTGCACCCGGCCCCACTCAGCACCAGAGTGCGGGGGTGAGCTTCCAGAAAGCGGACCAGGGTCATCACATCGCCCCTATCCACTCTGGCCGCTGGCCAGGATCGAAACTCGGGGATGCGCGGGTTGATGACACTGGCCATGAAGTTTCAGTCCTCGGTCAGGCTGACATAGGCCCGGTAACGATCACGAATATGGCGGACGTAGTGGTAGGGTTCGCGCCCCCGAACATAACCATGCCGGGCCTGCTGGTGATAGCGAGGCTCGGATAACAGCAGCATGGCCTCCTCCACGTTACCGAACCAGCGATCCGGATCCCAGCCCTTGCTGGCCGCCAACCGGCGGGCATCACGAACGTGGCCGATGCCGGCATTATAGGCCGCCAGGCTGAACCAGGTGCGTTCGTCCACGGGCAGGCGATCCGGGAAGCGATCACGCAACCAGTCCATATAGCGGGTACCGGCGTGAACGCTTACCTCGGGATCATCCAGGGGCGACATGCCCAGTTCCCGCCCGGTTCGCGGCATGACCTGCATCAAACCCCTGGCACCGACCCAGGATACCGCCTCGGGATCAAAACGGGATTCCTGATACATCTGGGACAGAATCAGGCGCCAGTCAAAGTCATAGCGCTCAGCGTATTCCCGGACCAGCTCATCCCAGGGCGACAGTTCACCCCCATCCATGGGCCCGATCCGCCCGGCTCGGTGAGCCCGAATCCGGCTGTCATCCTCGAAATAGCGACGATAGAAAATGTTGTAGTGCAAGCCCCGATACTCGGCATCCCAGAAACCATTGATCGCCGCCAACAGCCGGGGGGTGTCCTCGCGAACCGCCCAGCCATGGGCCACTGGCTCGCCCAGTGCCAATACCCCATGAACATCATCACGGGTCGTCATCTTGGATTGCAGGATGTGACTGTCGGCAACGGTCAGGTCGAATTCTCCGGTCGCCACCCGGGCAATGATTTCCTCGGTCTCCATATTGGCCGGGACAGTGGCCAATTCCAGTTCGATACCCTCCTCGACAAGGGCCTGAGCCGTCCCCCAATAGCTGCTGGCGCGGCGCAAATGAAGGGTACGTCCGGCCAGGTCCTCGGGCGAATCCAGAGGTGCCTCGCCCTTGCGAGCGACGACCGTTTCGGTGGCGTAATGGTAGGGGCGGGAAAAACGGATGCCTCTGGCCTCACGCTCATCCGTGCGGGTCAGGAAGGCGGCGATCATGTCGCCACGACCTTCCTTCAACATGGGAATCATGTCCTCGTGATCACGGGCCACGACCATCTGCAGGCGAACACCAAGGGCATCGGCAAAGCGTTTTGCCAATTCGTATTCAAAACCGACCAATTCTCCCCGATAGAGGTAGTAGCTGGCCGCATTGTTGCGCGTGATCACCCTGAGCACGCGACGCTCACGGATGCCCGCCAGATCATCCCGGTGGGCCTCGATCTCCGACCGGGTCAGGCGTTCACGGGTGAGGAAGCGGTTGAGGCTGCGCTCGAGCTCCGGATTGTCCGGACGCACCGCCCAGGCCAGCGGCCGCGAGTCGCCCAGGGGGAACTGGCGGCGCAGCTCCGTCCGATAGTTTTCAACAACGTCCAGCACGTTGCTGTCCTGGATGGCGAAATCAAACGCCCCCTCTGCCAGTTCATCCAATACATCGTCACTGCTGTGGGTGGCAGGCAGGGGGATCAACTCAATACCTTCACGGTCCGCAAGACGTGATTGGGCCACTTCCCAGAAAGCCGTGTCCCGCATCACCCCCACTCGATGCCCGAACAGGGCCTCCACCGAATCCGCTTGCGGGCCATCGGCCCGACCCACCACCAACTCCCGTGTCTGGTCCAGACCGACCGTGAAATTCACCTGATCACGGCGATCAGCGGTGGCAGTCATGTTGGCGGCGATCAGATCACCGCGGCCGTCCAGGAGTGCAGGGATCAAATCACCATAATCATCCAGGGGCACAATCACGGGCTCCAGGCCGCGAGACCGGGCGTAGCGCTCGGCCATCTGGCGTTCCAGATCAAAGGGATATCCGTCCCTGGGGAGATAATCCTCGGCTCGTCGATGGACCAGGATGCGCAATTGGCCGCGACTCTCCAGGGCAGGGAGATCGCCGGTCTCCACATAGCCACCGCCATTGCCTGTGGGCGTGGGCGCCTCGTCCGAGCGCTCGCAGCCAACCACAAGCAAGCCCATGGCGAATACGACTAACCCTCTCAACATGCCATCCCCTCCCTGTGTCTCTCCCTTGTATAGTGGCAGCTAAATATTTTCTGGCAAGGATGATCAGCATGGCCCAGCCCAGGACCCTCACTTCCCCCTCGCCGGCGATGGCGGGTGCCCTGCTGGTAGCCGGTGCCGCCTGCCTCTGGGGAACGGCAGGCGTCGCCTCACGCTGGATCTATGAGTCGGAAACCGCCACCGCCCTTGAGATCGGTTTCTGGCGCATGGGCCTGGCGGCCCCACTGCTCCTGGCGCTGGCAGCGATCATCGCTCCCCGCAGGCCAGTCGAGGGACTGCGTCCCCTGGGCCTGACTCTGCTGATGGGTCTCTGCCTGGCCGGCTTCCAGGCCGGCTATTTTTCCGCCATCGCGGCGACCGGCGTGGCCATGGCAACGCTGCTGGCGATCTGTACCATTCCCATTCTCACCGCCCTGATGGCCTGGCCAGTCTACGGCGAGGCACCGTCCGCGCGAGTGGGCATGGCCCTGCTGGCGGCAGTGATCGGCATGATCCTGGTCGTGAGTGGCAGTGGCGGCCCTGAGCTGCCGGGTGCGGCAGGGCTGCGTCTTGGCCTGCCCATGGCATTGGCAGCGAGTTTCTGCTTCGCGGTACTGACCCTGGCGGGTCGTGGGCTGCCGGCAGAGCAGGACCCACTGTGGACCACTGCCCTGAGCCTGACCGTGGCGGCCGTGGCATTGGCCGTGGTGGTCATGCCGGGGAACTGGGCCTTGCCGCCCAACCAAGGACCCACGTGGCCGGCACTGGCCTGGATTGCCCTGATGCCCACCGCAGTGGCCTACGTCCTGTTCTATGCGGGCCTTCGGCTGGTCAGCTCCGGGACGGCGGGCCTGCTGATTCTGGCAGAGCCGCTGACGGCCAACATTCTGGCCTGGCTGCTCCACGGCGAACGGCTGGGGGGCTGGGGGTGGCTGGGCGCAGCGCTGCTGCTGGCTGCCATGGGGCTGGCGGTCAGTCGCGAGAGACAGGGACGCACCTAGTCCCTTAACGGCTCACTGCGGGGTTCGGACAGGGCGCCAGTGGACCAGACGGGCCGGGCACCGATAAGGTAGACAAGCAACCCGCTCAGCCCAAGACCACCGAAGACCAGATAGGCCTGGGCAATACCTTCCAGCCGGGGTAGAAAGATCAGGGCGACCACACTCAAGGCCACGCCCGACAGCATCAGCGCCAATCCTCGCGCAAACAGCAAATTGGCATCACGATCCCTGTGAAGAGCGCCATCATTAAGCCCTTCTGACATGTTTGCTCCCGTGTATCATGCCGAAACACAGTGCACCTTCCCCCCCCCAGGAAAGCGGTTGCGCCTCCAGGCACCGATCGGGGGAGTTTGCGTTAATGTAACCATAAAGGCAAGTCACTGATTTTATTGGTGACGGGATGACGAGAATCGAGGAGAAAGTCAGTGGATTTCCCCATCGACAGCGTGGAATGGCTTCTGGCCTGCCTGGTTGTGGTGGTAGGCGCCACGGTGCAAGGCAGTATCGGCTTTGGGGTGGCCTTGCTGGGTGCACCGCTGCTGTTCCTGGTCAATCCCCTGCTGGTGCCGGCGCCCGTGATCATTATCGGCATGATCCTGCCGGCACTGATTCTGCTTCGGGACTGGCGGGCGGTGGCAGTGGCAGACGTAGCCTGGACACTTCCCGGCAAGGCGCTGGGAGCGGCGGTGGCAGGGATGATTCTGGGGATTGTCTCTGACCAGCTGTTGGGCCTGCTGTTCGGTGTTCTGGTGCTGTTGGGGGTTGCCCTCAGCCTGGGACGCCCGTGGCCATCGCCCGGTCCGATCCTGCGCTTCAGCGCGGGGGGTGCCGCCGGCTTCATGGCCACGACCACGGCCATCGGCGGCCCACCACTCGCCCTGGCCTTTCAGCAATTCAGTGGCCCCCGTTTGCGGGGCACCCTGTCCGCCTGCTTTCTGCCAGGGGGCATATTCTCCCTGCTTGCCCTGGCCTGGGCCGGACGCTTCGGGGTAGAGGAGATCATTCTGGGCATCAGCCTCTTGCCCGCCGCCCTCATGGGCTTCTGGCTATCTGACCGCGCTGCTCAGTGGCTGGATGGCGGCTGGCTCCGCCCCGCTCTGCTGGCGGTCTCCGCCCTGGCGGCGGTGATGGCCATTGTGCGTGCCCTGCACGCTGACGGCGGCCCATGAGCTCTCAGCCACTTCCCCTGACTGCGCCTCGTAACAGGCGGCGCTCATCCAGGCCGGCAAGCCAGTCGCTGAGCATGGCCGATGCCCGCCGCTGCATCCACGGACTGCAGCGCTGGGTCTGCTCACGCAGACGCTCCACGGATTGCAGGGGATGGGCATCCAGCTGGCTGACATGGGCGACCAACCATTGGTTCATCGCGGTGCAATCCACTTCCGGATGGAACTGCAGCCCCATGACCGCATCGCCCCAGGAGAAAGCCTGAACGTCGCAATCGTCCGTCCAGGCCAGACGCCGGGCGCCCTCGGGCAGGGCCATGGCATCCCGGTGCCAGTGGAGCACCGGCACCTGGTCAAGAAAGCGCAACGGTCCCGCACGACCTTCCTGTGACAGTTGCACCGGCCACCATCCCAGCTCCTCGGCAGCCCCCTCATGGATGCTGGCGCCCAAAGTCCGAGCCAGAAGCTGTGCCCCCAGGCATATGCCCAGTAAGGGCCGACCGCTGGCCAGGCGCTGCTCGATCAGGCGCAGCTCGTCGATCAGAAAGGGGTATCGCCTATCATCCAGGGCACTGGGTGGGCCGCCCAGGACCACCATCAGGTCATCCTCGCCAGCATCCACTGCGGTCAGATCATCGTTGGGCGCATCCAGGTATCGGATGTCATATCCCATGCCGGCAAAAACCAACTCAAGCCCGCCCAGCCCCTTGAAATTGAGCTGGCGTATGGCGAGCACCGTTCGGCTCACTGCATAATCGATCATGCTGACATCCTCGTCATTTTCGGGTAGTACCGCTAGAAGCCACGCCCTTCCACCCTCATGAAGCGCTCCTCATCGAAGCTGCTGTCCCTGCCGAGGGCTTTGTTCCGGTGAGGAAAACGTCCGAAACGATCGATCACCTCCTGATGCTTGCGGGCAAATTCCAGGTAGTACCGATACGATTCCCGATCCGGCTCTGGTACAGATTCCAGCAAGGACTGGAAAAGCTGCACACAGCGGCGTTGCAGCCCGGCATCCTCGGCGTGCTCCAACGGAAGATAGAAGAACACGCGCTGCAAGGGCGCCAATGCCTGGTCTGAACCTCGGTCGAGGCCATTGAGACACAACAATTGCGCTCTCTGGTCGCCTGCGAAGGCCTTTGCCTGATCACGATAAAGGTGGCGGGTGAATTGGTCGAGGAGAAGAATCAGGGCCAGGCGACCGAGGGGGGTATGGGCCCAGGGCTCCAGGCCACCCTCCAATGCCTGATCGGTCAAGCGACCAAAACGTTCACGGATGTATTTATCCGTCGCCGGGTCAGCCTGCCACCACAAGGCATTCCTGGATGGATCTGCTTGCAGGGGCATTTGCCGCCACTCCGGGCCGAACCAGAATGACAATATCTCTGCGGCCTTTTCCGGCACGTCCTGACCCAGCGCCTGCCCCATTTGCGTGACCCCCTCCCCGGCTCCGGCGATTGCGGAATGAGTGCACAACTGCCCTCACTATAGGACAGAAGCGGGGCACTTCCCATTTTTCATACTCATCAACCGGACGCGGATACCCCAGACCCTTCCACGATCAGGCACGCAAGCCGATGCCGCGCTTGAGCAAGTAAAAGGCAAGAATATACAAGACAATCAACATGGCCAGGATGATGACGAAGGCGATATCCAGGCGCACATCACTGACACCAAAGATGCTGTAACGGAAGAGGTTGACCATGTACAGGATGGGATTAAACAGGGAAAGCTCCCGCCAGGGCCCCGGCAATAGCTCCACGGTGTAAAACACCCCGCCCAGATAGGTGAGTGGCGTGAGAATGAAGGTCGGGATGATGGAAATATCATCAAACTTCTTGGCAAACACCGCATTGATCAAGCCGGCAAGGGAAAAGGTCGCCGAGGTAAGGAGCACCACCGCGGCCATCACCAATGGATTGGCAACTTGCAAGGGCACGAAAAGAGAGGCAATCAGGGCCACCAACAGCCCCACCAGAAGGCCACGCCCCATCCCGCCAATGACGTAACCGGCCAGAATCATGGAAGTGGGCAGGGGGGAGACCATCATTTCCTCGATATGCCGACCAAATTTGGCCCCAAAGAATGAGGAGACCACATTGCCGTAACTGTTCTGTATCACTGCCATGATGATCAGACCGGGTGCAATCCAGGCCATGAAATCCAGGCCACCCATTTCACCGACCCGGCGACCAATCAACTGGCCAAAAATGACGAAATAAAGACTCATGGTGATAGCCGGCGGAACCAGGGTCTGTATCCAGATACGCAGGACACGGGTAAGTTCCTTGTGCACGATGGTATAAAGCCCCACCAGATTCTGACGACGCCGGCTCATGACTCACCTCCAGCTCGGTCATTTCGCCCGCCATGCACCATTCGGACAAACAGCTCCTCAAGGCGATTGACCTTGTTACGCATGCTGGCCACCTGGATGCCCGCGTCACTCAATTGCTGGAACAGGGCATTGATGGAACGGTCACGGTGGATCTCAACTTCGATACATGTCTCGTCCACCATATTGAGCTGATAGCCATCCACTTCCGGCACTTCACGCAAGGCTGTTTGCAGGTTAAGAATGAAGGTCTCCGTGCTGAGCTTATCCAGCAAACGTCGGGTACTGGCCTTTTCGATGATCTGACCATGATCAATGATGGCGATATTCCGGCAAAGGTTCTCCGCCTCTTCCAGATAATGGGTCGTGAGGATGATCGTAGTGCCCTGAGCATTGATCTCCCGAAGGAACTCCCACATGGATCGGCGAATTTCAATATCCACCCCGGCAGTGGGCTCGTCCAGAATCAGCAAACGAGGCTCATGAACCAGGGCCCTGGCGATCATCAAGCGGCGCTTCATGCCACCGGACAGGTTCCGGGATGGGCTATCCCGCTTTTCCCAAAGATCAAGCTGCTTGAGGTAACGCTCAGCACGAGGCAATGCCTGGCGTCGGGATATGCCGTAGTAACCGGCCTGGTTCACGACGATGTCGCAGACCTTCTCGAACTGATTGAAATTGACTTCCTGAGGCACCACGCCAATGCAGGCCTTGGCCGCCTCCAACTCCCGGTCCATGTTGTGACCAAAGACCTCAATCTGCCCGCCTGTCTTGTTGACCAGGGAGGTGAGAATACCGATGGCCGTGGTCTTGCCTGCGCCATTGGGGCCGAGCAGGGCGAAGAAGTCCCCCTCCTCCACGTCCAGATCAATACCCTTCAAGGCTTCAACCCCGTTGGGGTAACGCTTGCTGAGCTGGCGAATGGAAAGCGCTTTCATGACGACCCGTCCGGCTGGTTTGCAAAGCGGCTTACTTTAACATGGATCAAGATCGGGCCGGCCGGTGTGGACGGGAAAAGCCGGGGCCCCGCAGGGCCCCGGCCGGCAAACCCTCCTGTCCGAGCGGTCAGGGGGTATTCATGCAGAAGGTATAGGCACCGGACCCGGTCCAGGACTCCAGCCGCCAGACGTAGTAGCCCGAACTGCCATTGTAGCTGATCTGGGCGTTCTCACTGCCGGAGTTGGGCAGAGACTGGGCGACGGTCTGCCAGCCATTCCACCAGCTGTACTGCTGCAGGAAGAGGTCATAAATGGCGTTGCTCGGCGAAGCCAGGATGCCCTGGTGCGTGCCTGCCGAGGCCTGATAGTAGGTGCCATTGGGCTCGAAGGTGCTATCACCGGAGCCACTGAGTGAACCAGTGAATTCCTGGAACCCGGCAGGGCAGGATCCACCATCACCACCACCGCCGTCATCACCGCCGCCGTTGGACAGGCGGCTGTACAGGAGGCGATTGGGCGAGCCGCTGCCAATGCCGGAGAGACGACCCGTGGTGGCATTGCCATACAAGGCGTTGGCGATCTGGGTCGGGCTGGCACCCGGGGCTGCTTGCAGGTAAAGGGCGACCACGCCGGCCACATGGGGGGCGGCCATGGAGGTACCACTGATGGTGTTGGTGGCGCTGTTGGAGGTATGCCAGGGCGCGGTGATATTGGACCCCGGGGCAAAAATATCGACACAGCTTCCCCAGTTGGAGAAGTTGGAACGGCTATCGTTGCTGGTGGTGGAACCCACGGTGATGGCTGAACTTGCGCGGGCCGGCGAGAAATTACAGGCGTTGGCGTTGCTGTTGCCGGCCGCCACCACCATGGTGACCCCCGCATTGGATGCCCCCTGAACGGCATTATCCAGGGCCTGGGAGGCGCCACCCCCGAGGCTCATATTGGCCACCGCTGGTGCATTGTGATTGGCGGCCACCCAGTTGACCGAGTCGATGATGATGGAGTTGGAGGTCTGGCCACTGCAGCCAAAGACCCGGACCGGGTAGAGGCGAACGCCCTTGGCCACCCCGTGGACGCTGCCACCGACAGTGCCGGCCACGTGGGTGCCATGACCATTACAGTCCGAGGTTCCCCGGCCATCATTGATGCCAGTCCAGCCAGGGCCCATGCGACCACTGAATTGGTTGTGACTGGCACGAATACCGGTGTCGATGATGTAGGCGTGCACGCCGGCGCCGGTGTAATCATAGTTGTAGGTATTATTCAGGGGCAGATCGCGCTGGTCGATGCGATCCAGGCCCCAGGTTGCGGGTGACTGACTTTGCTGCAGGTAGACGTGACGGTCTGCCTCGATGAAATCCACCCGTGGATCCCGGGCCAGGTTCGCCAGAGCCTGCTTTTCCGCCCCCTGGCCGCGGGACTGCAAGCCCGGTGTGGCGCGCAGGGAAAAGCCCCGGAGGGCTACATCATAACTGTGCTGGACGTCGAACCCAGCCTGCCTGCCCAGATCACGCGCCAGACTCTCCACGCTTTGAATGCCGGCCATCTCGTCTCGGAGCACGACGATGTATTGACCCGGAATCCGGTCAGGATGGTCGAGGCCATGAATGGGCGCACCGGGCTGAATCCGGTCGATGGCACCACCGACCTGATCAATCATCTGATGGGTTTGTGCGGACAGTCCGCCCGCCGAAAATACCAGGGCGGCTATCGCGGCCGCCATCGAGTTTCGCTTGATCATTACTGAATCCCCTCACATTGTTGAACCAACCCGGCTCACCGTGAACCGGGTGCCATCAAATAAAGTTCACTGGAGGGGATTTCGACGTGACCCAGTTCACATTTTCCGATACAAAAAAGTGCACGTGAGGACTTATGTAACACTTGCCGCCCATATGCCATCGGGGCATCAATCGCCGTACACAAAAAAGCCGCGGCCCCCTGGGGGGCCGCGGCCATAGTCCTGCCTTAATTCGGGATAAACCGCTTAGGGCGTATCCATGCAGAACACATAGTCACCGGAGCCATTCCAGATCTCCAGGCGCCAGACGTAGAAGCCGGAGCTGCCGTCATAGCTGATTTCGGCAGCCTCACTGCCACTGTTGGGCAGGGATTCGGCCACATCACTCCAGCTCCAGCCACTCCAGCGCTGCAGGTAGAGATCAAAGATGGCGTCATCCGGCGAAGTCAGGATGCCGTTATGGGTGCCGGCACCGGCCTGATAGTAGGTACCATCGGGCTCATGGGTGCTGGTGCCACGACCGCCGCTCAGGGAGCCGGTGAATTCCTCGTAGCCACCCGGGCAGGCACCCGGCTCGGAGCCACCGTCGTCGCCGTCGTCTCCGCCGCCGTCATCGGAACCACCATCGTGGTTACCGACCAGGGTGACACCGGAGAAGTCGTTGTAGGCGTGAATCATGACATGCCAGGTGCCGGCGTCGGGATCGCTGAATTCACAGGTCTCGTCATTACCGAACTCATAGGGACGGCAATCCCAGTCATTCAGAGTCGGCTCGGCACCGAAACGGACGTACATGTCCGGCACACCGGAACCCATGATCATGTCGAAGACCAGTTCGCTGGCATCAGCGGGCACTTCCATGGTGAATCGCAGCTCATCGCCCTGGCTGCCGGAGAGGCCGCTCACGGCTTCGCCGTTCTCGAGGACGGAGTCATCGCTGCCACCATCGTCGCCGCCGCCATCATCACCGCCGTCGTCGCCATCATCGCCGTCATCACCGCCACTGCCTTCGGTTACGCGGCTGTAGAGCAGCAGATTGGGCGAACCGTTGACGCCGCTAATGCGGCCTTCGGTGGCTTCACCCACCAGGGCGCTTTCCACCTGGGCCGGGCTGGCACTGGGGTTCTCACCCAGGTACAGCGCGGCAACACCGGCCACGTGCGGGGCGGCCATGGAGGTGCCGCTGATGGTGTTGGTGGCGCTGTTGGAGGTGTGCCAGGCAGCGGTAATGTCGGAGCCCGGTGCGAAGATATCCACGCAGCTTCCCCAGTTGGAGAAGTTGGAACGGCTGTCATTGCTGGTAGTGGAACCCACGGTGAAGGCCTGATCGGCGCGGGCCGGGGAAACATTACAGGCGTTCTGGTTCTCGTTACCGGCGGCTACCACCATGGTCATGCCGGCGCTGGCACCGTTGTTCACGGCATTGTCCAGAGCCTGGGAGGCACCACCGCCGAGGCTGAGGTTGGCCACGGCCGGGCCACTCATGTTGCTGACGGCCCAGTCAATACCGTCCAGGATCGCCTGAGTGGTAGTACCACCGGAGCATCCAAAGACGCGCACGGAATAGAGGTCGGCGTTCTTGGCCACACCATAGGTGCTACCGGCGGCCGAACTGGCAACGTGGGTACCGTGACCGTTACAGTCACCGATGCCGTCGTTATCGACGGTGTTCACGCCACCGGCGACGCGGCCACCGAAATCCTGATGGCTGGTGTTGATACCGGTGTCGATGATGTACACCTCAACGCCACTACCGTCGGCGTCATAGACGTACTGGTTATCGAGAGGCAGATCGCGCTGGTCAATCCGGTCCAGGCCCCAGGTGGCGCCGTCCTGCACGGTCTCCTGCAGCCAGATCTGGCGATCGGCCTCGACGAAGTCCACGCGGGGATCGGCGGCCAGACGCTTCAGCGCCTCGGTGCTTTGAAAGCCACGCTGACCGGTCTCAACCGTGAAGCCCTGAATGGCGGTGCTGAACTCCCGGCCCACGTCAAAGCCCACCTCACTGGCCAGGCTTTGTGCGGTGGCGCCCACGTTCTGAACTCCCGAGACGTCATCGTTGAGTACGACGATGTAGCTGCCGGGAATTCGGTCGGGGTGGTCCAGGCCAAGAATCTTGCCCTTATTCGCACCTGCACTGCCGCCGATGACGCTGCCACCGGCCCAGACATCGATGTTACCGCCGCCGGTATCCGCGCCAGTGGCGGCTACCGAACCTGCGGCCATGGCCAAGGCCATGGAACTGCCAAGTACAAACTTCTTCACATTACCCTCCGGATCTTGCTCCGATCGACCGCCGTCGCGAACGGCCTGGGTGAAAAAAAACGGGTCCGCAGACCCAGAAAAGCGTCCCTTGTTTGCGGCCCCCGACATTGGTGTCCCACCAATGCCCGCGACTTGGTCGGGGCCGACGCAGCGGATTTCTCCGTCCACGATTTCCCGGCACCGCAGTGCCGAGCCACGTCTTCACCCTAGAAGCCAAAGCGCGGGAAAGATGTGACGGAGTTCACAGAATTGGAACTTTTTTGCAACAACCACATGGCGGGAAAGCACGACCAAAGGAGCGTAAGCGATTGTAATAAAAAGCCTTTTTAAAAAACGCAGGTTTCTGCTGTTGTGTATATACAAATGCGACTGATCCAGACAGGGAGCTGGCTTGTAGGATATTTCTGATATTGCTGCAGGACTTTCCGGTATCCGGGCTTACCCCCCTACATTTGTATGGCTCCACCTCCCTATAATCGGGCTTCATCAATGTCTTCTAATGGCCGGTCGGCCTAGGAGGGTCGGGACATGGAGCGTCAGATCACGCGTTGTAACTCCCACCGAAACCCCAGCGATTACCGCTGTATCACCGAGACCGAGGTGCTTTCGGACATTCAGTATTTCCGGGATCAACTGGCAGAACTGCCGGTGGATGCGGACCGCTACACCCAGGCTCGTCGGCACGTGTACATCACCCTGCTACAGCAACGCCGGCAGCTGCTCGCTGCCACGCGGGCAGGGCGACCGGAGGACTGGCCCGCATTCAAGCTCGACTAGGACAGCCCTCACCACCAGCCGATCCGCCGTCTTTCCCATTCGCCCCCCGGGCTCTGGCACATGGCATAGCGAAAGGCGGGTTCCGGCAAGCCCGGGAGCTGGAAGCGGAGGTCGCTGAAAATGGCGCAGCGATCGCCGTCGTGATGCTCCACTGCATGGAGGTAGGGTAGCTGCGCGAAGTGGCGGTAGGGACCAAACTCCGGTCGCCGCCAGGCTTCGACGACGAAGGCCCGTTCTTCCCCCTCCCCAAAGCGGGATACCCGCTCCCACCGCAGAGAGTCCACCGAAGCGAAGGTTTGCCAGTGTACCGCGACGGGGTTTTCTCCCGTGACCTCGCCACCACTCCTGCGAAAAAAGCCCAGATGGGCCAGATAATGGAGCTCGGGGCCTTCAATGATCAGTCGCCAATGAAGTGGGCTGAGGGGCTGGGGCAAGGCGTGGATTCGAGCATTGGGCAAGCCCTTCTCCAACGCCTCGGCTCGGGCATGCTCAAGCGCATTCAGCTTCAGCGCCCCCTGCAGGCCCACCAGTCCGATGCAGGCGAAGAAAAACACCGACGGCAGCCAGGCCGGCCACGGTCGCCAAATCGCCACCAGGCCCAGCAGCAACAGCAAACTGATCCAGGGATCAATGATGAAAGTGGAAGGGAAGGCCAGTGGTACCGAAGACAGAGGAGCAAACAACTGTGTGCCGTAGCTGGTAATGAAGTCACCGGCGATGTGCAGTCCCATGCCGATGAGGAAAATCCGAAAGCCATCCCGCCAATCCCGTTCATGGGGCCAGAAGCGGGCAAGCAGATAGCCCAATAGCAGGGCCCAGAGGGGCCACATCAGCAGGGAATGGGTAATGCCTCGGTGAAGGTTGAGGTAGGTAAGCTCATCCGCAAGCAGCCGCAACACCCAATCCACATCCGGGAACAGGGCAGCCATTGCCCCCAGAAGGAGACGCTCACCCGGCGCAAAGGCTCGGGTACCGGGACGGCGGGGACGCAGGACATGATTGCCGAGGGCGCCACTCAGGGCATGGGTCAGTGGATCCAATGCTGCCTCATCTCACGCATCGCCAGGCCAGAGGCGGCCGAGAGCCACCGCATTGCCAAGACGGGCGCGCAGGAAGTCATGACTGCGCCCGAAACCCTGGCTACGGTCCCCGCACCAGACCGCGAGAGTGGAAAGAAAGACCCCGCTCAAGGCGGTTTCCTCCAGGGCACGACGCATGAAAGTCGCGTCCCGGCGGCAACACTCCCGCATCCATTGCACGCTACGGCTGACTCGCAGCAGCGTTGGGAGCTGGATATGCAGGTGTCCGGGCTCCATTCGCACCGCAAGCATTTCACGAAAACTGCGGGGGTAAGCGGAAGGCAGCGTCAGCCAGGCCAGCACACAAGCCTCGAAATTCTCGGGAAACTCCAACTGTCGGAATGCCTCGGCTTGGCTTTGGGCCAGCATATCGGCATCGGCCCGATCCCAGAACCAATCCACCAGCGCCTCTTTCTCTGTCAACCAGGGATGCAATGCATCCAGGCCGACACCCAGCACAGCGGCGACGTCATACAGGCGGACCGCTTCCCAGTGGCGGTCCGCGGCCAGCGCCAGTGCGGTATCCAGGATACGCTGCCTGTCAAGCTCGGCTGACACCGGAAGACTCCCGGGCGACCGCCGTCGCCCCGTGGTCACAAACGCCCGGAGGCGTCCAGAATCTCCAGACCGCGAGTCAAGCTGTTGCCCAGCTGCTCGTCTTCGGCAAACAGTCCTGCGGTCTTTTCATCGATCTTGAAACGGGCCTCGATGACCAGGGCGTCCCAGTGGCGGGGCGACTCATCGTCCCGTGCCAGCCAGAGCAGAGCCTTGAGCTCTGCCAGGGCATCCTGAGGCAGTGCCCGGAGCTCGGCCGCCAGGCCATCGGCATCTCCAGTCCCTTGCAAATCCACCAGGCGACGAACCCGGTCTGGTGACAGGTGCTTCATTGTTTTTCTCTCCCTGTCCGGCCCCTTGGGGGGCATATGGAGTACTCACCTACCCACAAGCATAGTCGAGCCAGCGAAAACGCAAGCCCTGCCAGCCATTCGACCGGCAGGGCCCGGCGCTCACTGCAGGTAATCGTCGAACCACTCGCGGATATGGTTTAGGCGCTGGATCCGCTGGGACGGCGGGCCCTGGCGACTCAAGCCATGGCTGGCCTCGGGAAAGATCACCATGCGGGCGGGCTTTTGCTGCATCCGCAACTGGGCGTAGAACTGCCGGGTCTGCTCCAGCGGCGTCCGCCAGTCCTCCTCGCTGTGAATCAGCAGAATGGGCGTCTCGACCTGGTCCACGTAAGTAAGCGGCGAACGCTCCAGGTACTGCATCGGATCTTCCCAGGGCGGGGCGGAGAACCAGGCCTCGACAAAAAACAGATTCATGTCCGCGGTGCCGACAAAACTGTGCCAGTTGAGTACGGAACGCTGGGCGGCGGCCGCGGCGAAACGGTCGGTCTGGGTAACCGTCCAGGCGGTGAGCAGACCACCGCCACTGCCACCGGTAACGCCCAGGCGATCGGCGTCCACATAGCCCTGCTCCAGCAACCAGTCCACACCGGCCATGAGGTCCTTGTAGTCATCGCCGGGATACTCGTACTGGATGATATTGCCGAACTCATGGCCGTAGCCCGAGGAGCCCCGGGGGTTGGTGATCAAAACCACATAGCCGGCATCGGCCAGTGTCTGGAATTCATGAAAGAAGGTGGTGCCGTACATGGCGTGGGGGCCGCCATGAACATAGAGAATCGCGGGATATTCCCGGCCCGGGTCGAAGTCATCCGGGCGAATCACCCAGCCCTGGATATCGAGACCGTCAAAGGATTCGTACCAGACCTCTTCATAGCCGGGCAGTTCGCGATCGCCAAGGATAGAGTCATTGAGCCGGGTGAGACGCTGCCAATCTTCCTGCTGGGCGAGGGACCCGGCGTCGGCAAGGTAGACATCGAAAGGCTGACTCGGTGAGGACCACAGCAAACTGATCCGGTCTCCGCCGATGCTGAATTCGGCCAGGTCACCGGCCTGGTAGCTAGTCAACTGCTCTACCGCGTCGCCATCGAGGGAGCGGCGGGCGAGCTGGGTCTGACCGTCCACCGCCGTGGTGAACCAGATGGATTCGCTATCCGGTGCCCATTGCAGGCGGGGCCCACCCCCGGTGGGGGCACTCATGTCACCACTGGTACCATCGGCAACGCCACGGTCGTGATCGCCACTCAGCAGTCGCTCTTCGCCCCCGTCGGCGGGCATGACATAGAGCTCCGTGAGCGTATAGCTGAAGGGCGTATCCCGATACTCGCTGCCGGTAAAGGCAATCCATTCTCCATCCGGCGAGGGCCTTGGCGTGCCCCGGTTGCGACGCCCTTCGGTCAACTGCTCGGGGTCCTGCTCACCATCGACCGCAACCCGGTAGATATGCCGCTCGCGCAGGCGCCAATCGGCGTCCTCCTCGAGCAGGCCGGAAAAGTACAGATAATCGCCATCGCCGGACCAGGCCGGGTTGCCGTGATCATGGTCGCCGTGGGTGATCCGCGTGGCGCGGCGCGGCCAGTCACCATCGTCCTCGGCCGAGACCGTCCAGAGGTGGACGGGGTCTTCGGGCAGATAATCGGCACGACCATCCGCCTGATAACGGAGCCCCTCGATCACGACCGGTTCCGGCGCGGATTCCATCTGCTGGCCCGACTCCAGACCGCGGGCCTCACGCTCGCGCTGCTCGGCTTCGCGAGACTCCTCACGCCGAGCTTCGCGTTCTTCCTCGGTCAGGGCCCTGGACGCAAACGCGATCTTCTCACCATCCGGACTCCACAGCGGGGCGCCGGCACCACCCTCCACCCGGGTCAGCTGGCGGGCCTCCCCCCCCTGCATGTCGATGACCCAGATCTGGCCGTTGTCCCGACGACCGGAGAGAAAGGCGATACGTTCCCCATCCGGTGACCAGCGAGGATTACGGTCGTTGGCCTCGTGGGTGGTAAGGGGACGATGCCGCCCCTGCTCCAGGTGCTTGATCCACAGACTGGTCCGGTAGCGATCCTGCTCCCGATCCACTTCCGTGCGCACATAAATCAGGCGCTCACCATCCGGGGAAAGGCGGGCATCCGCCGCCCAGGACCAATGCCAGAGGCTCTCCGCCTTGAGTGGCTCGGCCTGGGGACTGGCCGCGCAGGCCGACAGCAAAACCGGGGCTAGCAATACAGTGATCAGCGATTTTCGCAGAGACATGTCTTGTCCTTGGTTGAGTGAAACTCAAAGATCTGTCAGGTCCACCGCCTGGTGGTCGACGCGGCAATAGCCCTTGGGCCGGATCGCAACCGCGTTGCGGATTACCGAACAACAGCGGCCGTCCTCCCGAAAGAAACCGTAGCGAAACTCCGGCGTTGCCCGCCCCTGTCTGGCCAGTTGGGCGCGGATGGCGTCTTCCTGTTCGGGGCTCATTTCGAAGCGAAGTTCCAAATTGCTGGAGCCGGCGGTGTGAAAATCAATGTGCATGGATCGCGTCCAGACCGAATAGCCGGGAAAAACCCGCGAACAGGCCAGGGCGGCAATGGGATCGGCAAGCGCCGCCTGCCAACCACCGAACATGGTCCCGCCTGGGTTGCGTGAAAGGGTGTTGAGCGGCAAGCGAATTCGGCAGAAACGCCATTGCTCGCGCATTTCCACTACCTTGATTCGCATCATGAAGAAGGGCGGATAAAGCTCCAGCTTGCGCGTTTCGCTCAAAAACGGAAACCGGGCAATGAATCGCAACAGGCGCATGCAGCACAGACTCCTTCCAGGAAAGTGCGGGTCACCCCTCCCCATCCCGGCTCTGGCGGGCAGTGGTCCGATATCGGACTTTACCCGATACCGTGACCCAGGTGCGAGGTGAGAGCCGCTGGGGCATCATGAGGGCTCAGACCCTAGAGAGAGCGTTTGCCATGCTGCGTGGAGGACAGGCCTGGATTCGGCACTACGGTGACAGCCGGCAACATCCGGTCAACCGCCGAATGCACCTGCTGGGTCTGCCCCTGACGGCCTTCGGGCTACTCACTCTGCTGTGGGCGCTGAATATTCCCGTGGATACCGGCACCGTGCCCCTGCACCTGAATGCCGGCCTGATGGTGGTCATGGCGGCGGTGGTCTATGCCTTCCTGCTGTCCCCCTTTCTGGCCATCCCCTTTTCCCTGGGGGCCTTGCTGGCGATCCTGGCGGTGGATTGGCTGGCCAATCAGGGACTGGCCCTGGCACCGTCCGGCGCCGCCCTGATGCTGGCGGGCTGGCTGCTCCTGGCCCGGGGGCACCGCGCCGAGGGCAACCGGCCCGACTGGTCGGGCTGGATTCAGCACCTGCCGGTGGGCCTGGTCTGGCTGCTGGCGCGGGGCTTCGACCGCTGGCGCTTGCCCTGGTGAAAAGACGGTGCCGGCCCGCGCCCTGAGGAACCTCTGATTAATTCATTCGCACCCGCAGTTGGCGCTGAGAGCGTCTGATTCAAGGCGCATTGCGCAGCACAGTAGCCTCTGCGCTACGGGCAAGCAATGCAACGCTGAAGCAGGCGCTCTCAGCGCTAACCCCTTGTGGGCCAGCGGGATTTTCCCTCTCGACTTCGTTGCTCCTCGCTCATGTAGCACAGCGCTACACTACGCTCGTCGCGCCTCGCGAGAGGGAAAATCCCGCTGGCTGCGGGTGCGAATGAATTAATCAGAGGTTCCCCATGATTACCGGGATGCGGCCTCGCACACGGCTTCGGCCACGGCCTGGTGGACGCTGGGGTCAAGGGAATCCGGCACCAGTTCATCTTCCGGCGCCCGCGCCGACAGGGCCTGGGCGGCAGCGAACAGCATCTCGTCGGTAAAGGCGGTGGCGCCGGCGTCGAGAATGCCACGGAACAGACCGGGAAAGCCCAGGGCATTGTTGATACCCTTGCCGTCGGCGGCATAGGCGGCCCCCCGAGCCAGGGCGACGTTGGGCTCGATTTCCGCATCCGGGTTGGACAGGGCGAAGATGATCTGTCCCTCACGAACCCACTCCGGTCGAATCAGGCCGCGAACCCCGGTACAGGCAATCACCACATCGCTCTGGGCCATCAGTTCCGGCAGCTGTGCGCGACGCCCACCCATGGACTCCAGCCGCTCGAGCGCAGTCTCGTCAAGATCGGCACCCACTACCTGCTCCACGCCATAGGCCTGCAACAGACGGGCAATACCAATCCCGGCCGACCCCAGGCCGATCTGTCCGACAACACAATCGGTCAGCTCCCGACCCACCCGCTTGGCGGCGCTCATCAGTGCGGCCAGTGTCACCACGGCCGTGCCGTGCTGATCATCATGGAGCACCGGCTGGGCCAGCCGTTCACGCAACAGGGCCTCCAGGCGGAAACAGGCCGGGGCGGCAATATCCTCAAGCTGAATCGCGCCAAAGGACGGCGCAATGGCGCTGATCAGATCCGCCATGCGATCGGGATCGCGCTCATCAATGAGGATGGGGACGCCGGATATGCCGGCAAACTTGTCGAACAGCGCCGCCTTGCCTTCCATCACCGGCATGCCTGCCACGGCCCCGATATCACCCAGGCCGAGAATGGCGGTGCCATTGGTGACGATGGCTACCGAATGAGCGATATAGGTGTATTCCCTTGCCAGCCAGGGATTGTCCCGAATGGCCAGGCAGACCCGGGCCACGCCCGGGGTATAGATGTCGCGCAACTCCTGCAGGGTTGCCAGCGGCAGGCGGGACTGCATCCGGATCTTGCCCCCCCGGTGGCGGTTGAAGACCCGGTCTGATTTGCCCAGAAGGCGGGCATTGGGCAGGGCTTCGATCTTCTCGTAGAGCCCGTAATGGACGTCTTCATCCATTTCCAGGGTGATTTCCCAGACCGTCTTGTCCTGCTCCCGGCGTACTGCATTGAGATGTTCCACCACAAGGCCACAATCACCAATCACCTGCAGAATCTTGGCCAGGCTGCCGGGCTTGTGATGGGATTCTACGAGCAGTATCTCAGGTATCTTCATGCGGTCTCTGCAAACGGGGCTATGGTAAACGGGCCGGGATAACCGGGACTGTTTGAAGGGTGGCAATTATAGCCCGTATCTTCAGGTGATTCCGAGCCTTCCTGCAGAGCAATACCGTTTGAATCACAGTCAGCGGCAAGGGTATCGGGCCGGCCGCCGCTTGCCCGGCAGGCATCCCCCTTCAACCACCCGCCTCAAGCGACCACTCGCCGCCAACTCCAGAACAAGAGAGGGCACAAATCCGATATAATGGCGGAATTTCCCGGCCAAAAGGGGATCAGTGGCGGCGCCAGCCGTCGCGGCCGGTCCAATTCCAAACTCACGCCGACGCAACGAATCCGAGGTTACTACCGTGCAAGCACTCAACCCCATGGATCTCTACGACATCCGCTCCGAACTCAGTGACGAAGAACAGATGGTGCAGGACACTGTCGGCCGCTTCGTTGACGAAAAGGTATTGCCGAATATCGGTGAATGGTTTGAGGACGGGTATTTCCCCAGGGAACTGATCCCCGAATTCGCCGAACTCGGCCTGCTGGGCAGCTCCCTGGAGGGCTATGACTGCGCCGGCCTGAACTCGGTCTCCTACGGCCTGATCTGTCAGGAGCTGGAGCGGGGGGATTCCGGTCTGCGCAGCTTCGTCTCGGTGCAATCCAGTCTCTGCATGTTCCCCATCTACGCCTATGGCTCCGAGGAACAGAAGGAGAAATGGCTGCCGCCCATGGCCCGCGGCGAGAAGATCGGCTGCTTCGGCCTCACCGAGCCCCACGGCGGCTCCGACCCCTCCAACATGAAGACCACCGCCAAGAAGAAGGGCGATGACTGGGTCATCAACGGCGCCAAGATGTGGATCACCAACGGCTCCATCGCCGACGTGGCCATTGTCTGGGCCATGACCGAGGACGGGGTTCAGGGCTTTCTGGTCGAGAAAGGCATGAAGGGTTTTGACGCCCCCGAGATCAAGCACAAGATGTCCCTGCGGGCTTCGATTACCTCGTCGCTGTATTTCGACAATGTGGTGGTGCCGGAAGCCAACCGCCTGCCCAAGGTCAAGGGCCTCAAGGGCCCGCTGTCCTGCCTGACCCAGGCCCGTTACGGCATCACCTGGGGCGGCATCGGCGCGGCCCAGGCCTGCCTGCGGGAGCTGCTGGATTACACCGCCGACCGCAAGCTCTTCGGCCGCCCCCTGACCCAGACCCAGACCACCCAGTTGCGCTTGGCGGAGATGTCCCGCCAGATTACCCTGGGCCAGCTGATGTCCCTGCGCCTGGGGCGCATCAAGGATGCCGGCAAGCTCCACCCCAGCCAGGTTTCCCTGGCCAAGTGGAACAACATCCGCATGGCCATGGACGTCGCCCGCGACGCCCGGGATCTGCTCGGCGGCGCCGGCATCACGGTGGAACACTGCCCCATCCGCCACATGCTGAATCTGGAATCCGTCATCACCTATGAGGGCACTGAGACGGTGCATCAGCTGATTATCGGCCGGGAGCTGACTGGGGAAATGGCGTTCTGAGCCGCGAGCTACGAGCTTCGAGCGGCGAGCTGTCAGTGCCGACTCGCCGCTCGTTGCTCGTAGCTCGCCGCCTTCATCCGCAAGCCGCCGCACCTGAATACACATTAAGAGTCAGTCGAAGCAACCATGTCTACCGGCCTCGCCAAAAAAGGAACCCGCGCCATCAACCGGGCGGAGATCGTTGATCAGAACTTTCTCGAGTTTCTCGAGGAATGGGATGAGGTTGTCGACAAGACCGATGACCTGTCAGCCACGGTGGCTGAGCCGGGTCTGAGCGGTAAGGCCTTCATCGAGCTGTTTGAATCGCAGATGCTGTCCCGGCATCTGGATATCGAGGCTCGGGCCATGCGGGGCCGGAACGAGGGTTTCTACACCATTGGCAGCTCCGGCCATGAGGGCAATACCGTGGTGGGGCGGGTGACCCGGCATACGGATCCGGCCTTTCTGCATTACCGCTCGGGCGGTTTCATGATGGAGCGCAGCCGCAAGCTGGAATCCATCGACCCGGCCTACGACACCGCCCTGTCCCTGGCCGCATCCAGTGATGACCCCATCTCCGGTGGCCGCCATAAGGTCTGGGGATCGCTGCCGCTGTGGGTGCCACCGCAGACCTCCACCATCGCCAGTCATCTGCCGAAAGCCGTGGGCGCGGCCATTGCCATTGCCCAGGCCAAGCGACTGACCGGGGAAGTTCCGGTGCCCGAGGAGAGCATCGTGGTCTGCTCCTTCGGGGATGCCTCGGCCAACCATGCCACCGCCCAGGCCGGCTTCAATGCCGCCGGCTGGACCAGCCATCAGAACCTGCCCTGCCCCGTGCTCTTTGTCTGCGAGGACAATGGCATCGGCATTTCCGTGCAGAGCCCGGCCGGCTGGATCGAGGCCAGCTTCAAGGCCCGTCCCGGCATCAAGTATTTCACCGCCGACGGCTTGGACCTGCTGGACACCTGGCGAGCCACCCGCGAGGCCGAGGACTATGTCCGCCGGACCCGCAAGCCCGCCTTCCTGCATCTCAAGCTCAAGCGCCTGCTGGGTCATGCCGGCACGGATGTGGAAACCGATTACCGCTCGCTGGAAGCGGTGGAGTCCACCGAGGCCCAGGATCCCTTGCTGCTCTCCGCCGAGACCGCCCTGGAAGAAGGGCTGATGACGGCGGATGAGATCCGCACTCTGTATGAATCGGTGCGGGAACGGGTTCAGGCGGCTTCGGGCAAGGCGGCTGAACGGCCCAAGCTGGAAACCGCCGAGGCGGTAATGAAACCGCTGGCCCCCTACAGTCCGGAGGCCGTGAATGCCGAGGCCACCCGGGACGATTATCAGGAATCGCGTCATGAAGTCTTTGGCGAGCGCCTGCCCGAAAGCCAGCCGGCCCGGCACCTGTCGATTCAGATCAACCGGGCCATGCATGATCTGATGGCCAAATACCGCGAGATCACGGTATTCGGTGAAGACGTGGCCCAGAAAGGTGGGGTCTATACCGTCACCGCCGGATTGTACCGGCAGTTCAAGGGGCACCGGGTCTTCAATACCCTGCTGGATGAAACCACCATTCTGGGCATGGCCCAGGGCCAGGCCATGATGGGCCTGTTGCCCATGCCGGAGATCCAGTATCTGGCCTACTTCCACAATGCCTGTGACCAGATTCGTGGGGAAGCGGCCTCCCTGCAGTTCTTCTCCAATGATCAGTACCGCAACCCCATGATCATGCGGATCGCCGGGCTGGCCTATCAGAAGGGCTTTGGTGGCCACTTCCACAATGACAACAGCTTCACCGCCCTGCGGGATATTCCGGGCCTGGTCATTGCCTGCCCGTCCCGGGGGGATGATGCCGCCATGATGCTTCGCACCCTGGCGGCTCTGGGCAAGGTGGATGGCCGCATTTCGGCCTTCCTGGAACCCATCGCCCTGTACATGACCAAGGACCTTTATGAGGCCCGGGACGGGGAGTGGCTATTCCCCTATCCGGAACCAAACCGGGCGATTCCGCTGGGCGAGGGCCGGGTCTATGAGCTCAATGCCGAGGATCTCTTGATCATCACCTTTGGCAATGGCGTCCCCATGTCCCTGCGAGCGGCCCGGCAGATCGAGCAGGAGAGCGGCAAGCGGATTCGGGTACTGGACCTGCGCTGGCTCAAGCCCCTGAACCGGGAGTTCATTGCCCAGCATGCCCGCGACATTGGCCGCGTACTGGTAGTGGATGAGAGCCGCCGGACCGGTGGCCTGGCCGAGGAGATCTTCACCGTGATCGAAGAAGAAGCCGGCCATGGTATTCGCAAGGCCCGGGTCTGCGGTGACGACAGCTATATCCCGTTGGGTGATGCTGCCAATCGAGTGCTGATGCAGGAATCTGACGTCCTGGCTGGCGCCAGAGCCCTGCTCGCGGGAGAATAGGCGGGCCCTGGGCGGCCACCGGCCACCATTCACGCGCGGAGAACGAACTCATGCTGGAGATTCGCGAGGAAGAACCCGGAGACGTCAATGCCCTGGACCGGGTCCACCGGGCCGCCTTTCGCCGCGAGGCGGAGGGCGATCTGATTCGCCAGCTGCGGGAAGACTCGCAACTGGCGATCAGCCTGGTGGCCACGGTGAGTGAGCACCCGGTTGGCCACATCGCCTTCTCCCCGGTCACTCCGGCAGGCACCGGTGCGACGCCCCTGGCTCTGGGTCCGGTGGGCGTTGACCCGGAGCACGAACGTCGCGGCATTGCCTCGCGACTGGTTCAGGCCGGTCTGGACAAGGCCCGGGAAATGGGCACGCCCTGGATCGCGGTTCTGGGCGACCCGCAGTTCTATGGACGCTTCGGCTTTGAGCCGGCCTCAACACTGGACCTCAAGGGCGAATTCGGCGACAGCGAGGCTTTCCGCGTACTGATTCTGGATGATGCCGGCAAACCACCGGCTGGCAGCTTGATCCAGTACCACCCTGCCTTCCAGTCACTGGACTGATCCCCTGAGCCGGGCAACGACGTATCAAGGCAGCGGCCAAACCACATCTGCCACTCGTGACAATCGTCACTGGCGGATGCCGTTCGTCCTGCGCAAAATAGGCTTCAGCCTATAACAGCGGGGGAGCAAAGCATGGCGGCGAATCACCAACGTTTTGAAAGTCTGGATGTGCTGCGGGGCATCGCCATCCTGGGCATATTGGTGATGAACATCCAGTCCTTTTCCATGCCCTGGCCCGCCTACGCCAATCCCCATGCCTTTGGTTCCCTGGAGGGAATACACGGCTGGGTTTCCACCGTCAGTCACCTGTTCTTCGACACCAAGTTCTACAGCCTGTTTGCCCTGCTCTTCGGTGCGGGTATCGCACTGATGGCAGAGAAGGCCGTGGCAGCCGCTCGCAGCGGCGCGGCCGTCCATTACCGGCGCATGCTGTTTCTGGCCGTGGTGGGACTGCTCCATGGTTTTCTTCTCTGGTATGGCGATATACTTTTCATGTACGCGGTCTGTGGCAGCTTTGCCTGGCTACTCCGCAATCGTCAGCCACTCACACAGATTCTGATCGGCGCCGGCTTCATTCTCTTCGCCCTGGGCCTGTCCCTGCTGTATGGCTGGAGCATGCAATTCTGGCCAGAAGAAGTATTGGCCGAGATGTCGGCAATCTGGCAAGAAGGCTCGCCGGCGGTACAGGCGGATATTGTGGCCATGAGCGGCCCGTGGTTGCAGCAGTTACCGGCCAGGGCGGAGATCTATCTGCAGGTCATCACCTTTGGACTGATTTTCAATGTCTTCTGGCATGCCACCGGCCTGATGCTGATCGGGATGGCTCTCTACCGTCTCGGAATCGTTACCGCACAACGCTCGACCGCTTTCTATCTCCGGCTTGCCCTGGTCGGACTGATACTGGGGATGACGCTGGTTCTCTACGGCCTGGCATCCATTGAGGCGCGGAACTGGGAATTTCCCTGGACCAAATTCGTGGGCCGTCAGTTCAATGCCACCGCCGCACCCCTGATGGCCCTGGCCTATCTCTCGCTGGTAATGATCATTTGCCAGAAACACTGGCTGCCCCGACTGCGCCAGGCCATGTCAGCGGTGGGTCGGACCGCGTTCAGCAACTATCTGTTGCAGACAGTCCTTTGTACTACGCTCTTCTACGGCCACGGTCTGGGTCTGTTCGGCGAGCTGGAGCGGGGCCAACAGGTTCTGGTGGTGCTGGGCGTCTGGGCGGTGCAGATTCCCCTGTCCCTGTGGTGGTTGCGTCACTTCAGTCAGGGCCCGGTGGAGTGGCTATGGCGCAGCTTCGTCCGGTTGCAGTGGCAGCCCTTGAGGGCCCGGTCCGATTAAGAGAGGACACTTCTATTACCTGTAACCGGTTACATTCCCGGGCTGGCGCCGGTGGCTCTCTACGGGTCGAGTTCCCTTCGGCATCGGTGACGGGTTACGTTCCGGTCCTGGTGCCGCTGGCCTTGCTCAGGGACGTCGTAGACCCATCCCTGGGGACTCTGCACGCGACGTCCTGTCGCTCACAGCCCTGAGCAAGGCCAGCGGCACCAGGGCCTACTCTGGGGGAGTGTCACCTTTGAAATGCCGAAGTCAAATTTTGTTCAGCCCGTGACGGGAGAGGCATTAGCCAGTTCGAAACCACTCTGTCCAAATCCCGAATTCGTTTTCCGCAGGCACAGGGCAGGTGAGAACGAGCCTAAATCACGCTGACACCGAACAGGTAGGGGTGCAGCCACAGCAGGGCCATGTACACCACAAAGGCCACCACCACCGTCAGGAGGTCCCACGGCCAGGGCCGGGGGACCGGGGACTGCCAGTCGCGGCGGCCGCCGCGAAAGAAGATGGCGTAGAGGGCATAGGCGCCGAGCCCGCCAAACAGTAACACCGCTGCCAGGTGCCCGGCCACCAGCAAATGGGCCGCCGACCAGAACACAACGCCCCAGAGCATGGGGTTCTGAACCAGTCGGTGCAGATTATTGGGGACGTACGCCGCACTCACAAAAAACACCGACAGCCCCATGAGCAACGGCGCCAGCTCCCGACCGTAGGTGATCTGCCCCCAGAGGGGAACATATTCCGCCTCGCGCAAACCCACCGCCAGCATGATGACGGCGATGACAATCACCAGAGTAAACAGGGCCAGATAGCGCGCCTCGCTCCCCAAACGCTCCACCAAACCGGCCCGCAGGCCCGGAAAGGCCGGCATCAGATGGATAGCGAGGAACAAGAGGAGACCGATTAGCAGTAAGATCATGGCTGGGTTTCCGTGTTTGGTGATATACCCAAGTGTAGTGCAGTATTGCTGTCCAGTGTTTGCAAGCCCTGAAAGGGAGGGGAATCAATGAAACGCCTGATCTTGCTGGCGGCGCTGGTAGCGCTGCCTTTTGCGGCGCTAGCCGATGACGAGCGACTGCCGCTGGAACATTTTGTGCAACTGCCCGAGTACAACGAAGTCTCTCTGTCGCCGGACGGCCGTCACCTGGCCATCACTGCCCCAGTTGACGACCAGACGGGTGTCGTCATCCTTGATATCAGCGATCCGGAGTCTGTCTCTATCGCGGGTGGTTTCCAGCTTTCCGCAAATGAACACGCAAGCAATGTGGTCTGGGCCAACAATGAGCGGATACTGTTCGGAACCAACCGACAGGAAGGGCGGCTTGCCCAGCCCCGACCCACTGGGCGAATCTATGGCGTCAACGTGGACGGCAGCCGATCACGCATGCTGTATGGCACGGATCCGGGCAGCAGGGTCTTTCGCATGGGAACCGTGCTGTCGACGCTACCTGATGAAGAGCATCGTGTTCTGATTCTGACCCGGGCACATGACTCCGATCGCCCCACCGCCCAACGGCTCCATATCCATACCGGCAGCACGCGGCGGGTTGCCATCAGCCCCATCCCCTTTGGCTCTCTGGTGGCAGACCAACAGGGGCGGGTCAGACTCGCCTTTGGCCCAGACGAAGATGGTCAGGCAACTTTCGCCTACCGAGATGATCATGGTGAGGAATGGCAGGACTTCGATCTGGATTTCGACCAGCGCTGGCTCAACTTCCATGGCTTCGATGGCAGCGGCGAGCACATCTACTTTAGCTCAAGGGAAACCGGGCGCATGGGGCTCTACCGAATCCGGGTGGAAGATCAGTCCGTTGAGACACTGATCGAATCAGACACGGTCGAGATCAACCGCGTGCTCTGGAGCGAGGACCGGAGTCGAGTCATTGGGGCCATCAAGCGGGACGGCAAACCGGAGATGGTATTCATTGACCCGGATCAGCCCACCGCCATCCTTCAGCGACAGATCTCCGCGGCCTTCCCGGATGAATTCTCGCGCATCGTCAGTTTTTCACAAGATACCGACCTGGCTATCGTGGTTGCCGAGTCCGATATCACAGCCGCCGGGTACTACCTCTTCGATACCGATAATCTGGCGGCCAGCTTCCTTCTCAGCAATTTCCGTGAGCTGGATCCCCAGCGCTTGTATCGTACCGAACCCATCCAAGTGGAATCCCGCGATGGCCTGGAACTCCATGGCTATCTCACCACGCCGGCGGGAGAAGGTCCGCACCCTACCGTTGTGGTAGTCCATGGCGGGCCCCATGGCATTCGCGATGAGTGGACTTTCAACCCCGAGATTCAGCTGCTGGCCCACCATGGTTACGCCGTGCTGTCGGTGAATTTCCGTGGCTCCGGCGGCTATGGCCATGAATTCGAAACCATGGGCTATCGCAACTGGGGCACAACCATGCAGGACGATGTCACCGACGCCACCCTGTGGGCGATTGAGGAAGGCCATGCCGACCCGGATCGGGTCTGCATCATGGGCGGCAGCTACGGCGGCTACTCCACACTCATGGGCCTGATCCGGGAACCGGAGCTCTATGCCTGCGGGGTATCGGTAGTGGGTGTCTACGACCTGCCTTTGATGTTTGAGGAAGGGGACGTCACCGAAAGCAGCCAGGGCATTCGCACCCTGGAGCGTTATCTGGGGACGGATGAGGAAGATCTCATCGCCCGCTCTCCTGCCCGCCAGGTGGAGAAGATCGAGGCCCCCCTGTACATCTCCCACGGCGGCCAGGATGTGCGCGCCCACATCAGTCACTACAACTTCCTGAAGGAACAACTGGACGAGGCGGGGATAGAATATGAGAGCCGACTTTTCCCCGAGGAAGGGCATGGATATTACAAGGTCGAGAACCGCAAACTTTATTACGGGGACGTCCTTGATTTCCTCAAGCGTCACATAGGCGAGTAGGGCGTTAGCTGATAAGCGCTTCGGCGGGGCCCATCCAGCGATGGGTCCCGCCTTTTTGATCCTCCGGTCAGCGGCCGCTGAAGTCGTAACGAATGGACAGGCGTCCGTCGGTGGCACTGCCGGCCGTATCCACATCCAGTGCCAGCCTGAAGCCGGCCCCAAGCCACTGGGCAAGCCCTGCCCCGGCAGTAAACTCGTCATGAATGCCGCCAAGCTGACGTCGCCCCAACCTGAAATTGGCCTCCAGCTCACGCCATGGCCGATAGCGCAGCGCCAGACCAATCACGGCGCCCTCATCGACCCGCGATACAAATTCGTGACTGGCATCGGCCGCATCCTGGCGGTAGCGAAGCTGAGTTTCCAGCCTTTCATATCCTCCCAGCAGATTGAGGTCCAGACCCTTGGCCAGGGGCCGGCGATAAGCGAGGTAGATGTAACCACGGTCCAGATCGATTTCGCCCAGGCTGGCGCTGCCCTCTGAACTGGACAACTCGCCGTCAGATTGGGCGAATCCACCCAACATGAACCAGGGGCCATCCAGGCGGGTCATGCCTTCAAAGGCATAGCCACTCCGGTCCTCGCCACCAAGGGAATCCAAAGAAATGGCATCACGGGTTGATGTCTGCTGCCAGAATCCCGCCTTGAAATAATCGTAGACGGGTGATTGCTGCGCACTGGCCGGCATGGCTACGAGCAGCAGGCAATACAAGAGCAAGCGATGACGATGATTGCTCATGACACGGCCTCCCGGCCACCGGCAATGGCATGATGGGTCGTCAAGCCATCCACACGGTCTTGATGTTGACGAACTCCCGGAGGCCGAAAGCGCCAAGCTCCCGGCCATATCCGGATCGCTTGATGCCTCCAAATGGCATGCGCGGATCACTTTTGGTCATGGTATTGATATAGGCCCCGCCACTGGCCAGTCGCCGCGCAAGGTCTTCACCACGCCCCAGTTCGCGGGTCCAGACACTGCCGCCCAGACCATAGGGACTGCCGTTAGCCACCGCCAGAGCCTCCTGATCATTACGGACTCGAATGACGCTGACGACCGGCCCAAAAACCTCTTCCTCCCATACCCGCATACCTGGGGCTACGCCGTCCAGGATCGAGGCGGGATAGAACCAGCCCCGGCCTTCCGGCAATTCGCAACCAAGCAGAGGCCTTGCACCCTTGTCGATGGCATCACACACCTGCTCATGAAGGGTGTCACGTAAATCGCGACGGGCCATTGGCCCCAGGGTGACCTGGGGATCCATGGGGTCGCCCATGGACAGGGCTTCCACCTGCTCACTGAAAGCGGCCAGGAAACGGTCTGCAACAGTCTCCTGAAGGATGAAGCGCTTGGCGGCTATGCAGCTTTGGCCATTGGCCTGGAAACGCGCTTTGACGGCAGCCTCTACCGCCGCGCCCAGGTCGGCATCATCCAGAACGATGAATGGGTCGGAACCTCCCAGCTCCAATACCGTCTTCTTGAGTGCGGCACCAGCCTGGGCGGCCACGATACGTCCGGCTTTCTCGCTGCCGGTGAGTGTGACCGCATGTACCCTCGAATCCTCGATGACCGGTCTGATCTGCTCGGTCTCGATGAAGAGGTTGCGAAACACACCGTCTCCGAATCCGGCTTCCATGAACAGGGCCTCCAGCATGCGTGCGCAGGCCGGGACATTGGGTGCATGCTTGAGCAACACGGTGTTCCCTGCGGTCAGGGCCGGCGTGGCATACCGGATCACCTGCCAGAAGGGGAAATTCCAGGGCATGATGCCCAGCACCGTGCCGAGTGGCTGGTAAGCAATGTAGCTTTTGCGCGCCTCGGTGCTGATCCCCTCGTCAGACAGGAAGCGATGGGCGTTGTCGGCATAGAAATCGCACAGCCAGGCACATTTCTCGATCTCGGCCCTGGCTTCATGCAAACACTTGCCCATCTCCCGGGTGATGCACTCGGCTGCCTCGTCGCGATTGGCTCGCAGTCGGTCACCCAACCGGCCGAGGCGGCGGCAGCGTTCATCCAGCGACATGGCCGCCCAGGCATGGCTGGCCTCGGCAGTCTGTCTCAGTGCCGCCTCCACCGCGCTTCCGTCCATTGGTTCCACCGACTCCAGCACTTCTTCGCTTAGCGGACTGACACTGCGTATGCTCATCCCTCTCTCCTTCTGGATCCCATGCCGAGTGTAACGCCGATCACCGCTCGACACCGAGTGCGCGGCGATCAGAACGGAAAGTCATTCCAGGGTGCCGCCCTCGGCCACTATAATGGTATGGATTCAGGGAGTTCGTTAATGACAAGTCCACTGGGGAAATCCTGGCCACGCAGCTGCTGGCCGATGCTGTTTGTCCTGGCACTGAGCTGCCTGCCCGGCGCCCATGCCAAGGCCTTCGGTGATGCCGCAATTCGGGATTACACCCAGCAGATACTGGCCGGGGAAGAGCTTCCACACCCCGGCCTGTTATTCAGCCATCATCCCGCCATGCCCTGGCTGGAGAAGGCCTGGATGCGGCCGCGGCTGGCGGAACTGGATGATGGGGAGGTGGAACGGTTTATTTCTCGTCACCGTGAGCGCCCCTTTGCCAGTGATTTTCGCCGTGAGTGGTTGCTGGCCCTGGGTCGTGCCGAGCGCTGGCAGGCCTTCCGCCGTCACTACCGGGGTGAACGGGATCAAGCCCTGCAATGCCTGGCCATGCGGGGCCGACTGGCTCGGAGCGATAAGGATCAGGTCCTGGATCAGGCTGCTGCCTTGTGGCTGACCGGTCGGAATCTCCCCGCCGACTGTGACCCCCTGTTCCGCCAAGCTCGGCAGGTGGGCATCATCACTGACTTCATGGTCGCCGAACGTTATCGCCTCGCCCTGCGCAACGACAATCTGGCCCTGGCCGAACGCCTGGCGCCGGATGTGGGCACGGAGGCGGTCCGGCGGGTAACCCGGCTCCGGGCCATCCGCGCACAACCGCGGACGGTCATAACCGCGATTGATCCAGCCAGCGCCCCGGCCCAGGACCGGGAAGACCTGCTTGCCGCGATCAAGCGCCTGGCCCGCCGGGCACCTCGGGAAGCGCGTCAAAGCTGGGAGCAGGCATTGGCCGATGGACTGAAAACCAGTGACCGGGAAGCCTTCCTGCTTACCCGACGCCTGGCACTGGAGGCGGCCCGCCAGCATCTGCCCGAAGCAGAGCAATGGCTCAGTGAGAGCAGCGCCAACGACGGATTCATCCGGGCCTGGCGAATCCGCAATGCGCTGCGCCTGGAGGACTGGGAGGCGGTACTGGCGGCCATCGACAGTCACCCCGACGATGACAGCCGCCAGTGGCAATACTGGCGTGCTCGCGCCCTGGAACAGCTGGGGCGAAACAAAGCGGCGCTGGCCATCTACCAGCGCCTGGGCCGGCAACAGGACTATTACGGTCTGTTGGCATCGAAACGCACGGGTGAGATACCGCGGCCCTCGCTGAGACCCATTGAGGTCAAACCCAGTGAACTGGACAGCCTGAGTGAAACGGCGGAGCTGCAATTGGCGCGGACGCTGCTCACGCTGGACTGGCCGCAGGCTGCACGGCAGGAATGGCGCAATGCCGTGGCTCAACGGGACCGAGAAGGGCGCTGCCAGGCCGCTGTCCTGGCGGCTCAATGGGCCTGGAACTCCGAAGCCGTAATCACCGCTGCCCGAGCCGGCTGCCGCGGTGACATGGTCGTTGACTACCCCCTTGCCTTTGCCGAATGGTTACAGCCCGCAGCGGAAGAACTGTCATTGGATTCCGCCTGGGCCTGGAGCATCATGCGCGCAGAGTCTCTGTTCATGCCGGATGCCCGCTCTCATGTGGGTGCACTGGGGCTAATGCAACTCATGCCCGCGACGGCCCGGGATGTGGCCAGAGAGCTGGATCTCCCGCTCAATGGCACTCAGGATATTCTGCAGCCAGAACAGAATGTGCGCCTGGGGACCGGCTATCTGAGAAAAATGCTGGATCGTTTCGACGACCATCCGCTGGTGGCGACAGCGGCCTACAACGCGGGCCCACACCGTGCTGAAAGTTGGCTACCCGAGAATGGCCATCTCGACGGCGACATCTGGGCAGAAATCATTCCCTTCCAGGAGACCCGACGCTACATTCGACGGGTCATGAGGCACAGCATCGGCTACGATCTGCGTCTGGACAACGGAGAGGGCGCATTGGCGCGACGCCTGAGGCCGGTGGGCCGAACGCTGCCACAGCTGGCCTGCAATGCACTGGAACCAGGGACAACAGAAAACTCAAGCGGTGAAGGCGACAGTAAGGGGCAGGACACCGGGATCTGCTGAACACGCCTGATTCCCGCCCTCGCGGCTGATAGAATAGCCGGTCTTCGAGTACACACGGTCAAGGAGATATTCATGCAGTACCGCAGCGTTTGCGTGCTGGGCGGCACTGGCTTCGTCGGCAGGCATTTGGCCGCAAGGCTGGCCCGGGACGGGGTACAGGTCAAAATCCTGACCCGGCATGCCCAGGGTCATGAGGCGCTGTCGGTGCTGCCCACCGTTCGCCTTGTGACCGCCGACTGCCATGACCCGGCTGTACTGGAGCGTGAATTTCGCGGCATGGACGCGGTCATCAATCTTGTCGGGATTCTCAACGAATCCAAACGGCGAGGGGCGACCTTCCGTCAAGCCCACGTGGAACTGACCCGCAAGGTTCTGGATGCCTGCACGAAGACCGGAGTGAGACGCCTTCTGCATATGAGCAGCCTGGGCGCAGACGCCAGCGGCCCCAGCCAGAATCTGCGCAGCAAAGGGGAGGCCGAAGGCCTGATTCAGGTTCACAGCAATCGTGAACTGGAACCCACCATCTTCCAGCCCTCGGCCATTTTCGGGCCCGAGGACACCCTGTTCAACCGCTTTGCCGGGCTCCTTCGCCTGATGCCGGTAATCCCCCTGGCCTGCCCGGACGCGAGACTCAAGCCGGTTTACGTCGGTGACGTGGTAGAGGCTTTTCTTGCCGCCCTGGGGGATCGTAGCACCATTGGCCAGCGCTACCAGCTCTGCGGGCCGGATGTGATGAGCCTGCGTGAGATTGTCGAGTACACGGCCGCCACCATGGGCAAGCGGCGCTGGATCGTGGGGCTCCCGGATCTGCTCGCCCGTCTGCAGGCCCGGGTCATGGAATGGGTGCCCGGCAAGCCCTTCACCCGCGATAACTATCGGTCGCTGCAGGTGGACAATGTCTGCAATGAGGATGGGCTCGCCCGTCTTGGAATCGAGGCCAGCGGTGTTGATGCCGTGGTGCCAAACTACCTTGGCTCCCAAGGGCTCCGCGCCCGCTTTGCCGATATGCGCCGAGTGGCGAAACGATAATCGCACTGATTGGGCGGCTGAATAAAAGAAAGCCGGCCCCAAGGGCCGGCTAAAGAGAGTGACCACGCTTTCCCCAACGCGCGAGCCCTGGGGCCTGGCCTCCTTATTTTCTTCCCCCCTGAATAAGGTACGGCATCAATCGTCAGGCAAAAAAAGGCCCGGCCAAGGCCGGGCTCAAGGCGACAACCGTTTGTGGACCCCCATCGTCCTTCTTCTTCTCACTCCCCGCTATCCCTGAGCATGGCGGTTGGCGTTACTGTAATCCCAACGGCCGGGCAATTCTGTGAACCAGTTCACAGACTGCACGGATACAAATAGCAGCTTCCTGCCACTCTGATTAATGCAATCACCTTGGAGCATGAAAATTCATCACTCCAGGCGACAGGGGATACCCACACCGCTACACTCCCGATAGGAACCGACTTCTTTTTACAAGGACGAACGCATGTCAGCGCGACAGATTGGACGGGAAGGTCAATTGGCCGAGGAAAGCGGCAATACCCTCAAGAAGGTGGAGTTGACGCTCTCAGTTGGCGCCGTCGTCAACCTGCAACGGGCCAATCGCGATCGCTCCAAACGATGGAACGCTCGCATGATCGGCTACGTGGAAGGAGAGAGCTTCCTGATAACAACCCCCCGGGAGGGTGGCTCTCCAGCCCCCTTCTATCTTGATGACATGCTCACGGTCCGGTATCTCTCCGGCACGGAGATTCACGGTTTCACCACCTGGGTGCGCAAGGTCGCGACTCAGCCATTGCACTATCTGCATCTGGCCTATCCGCGCACAATTGAGCAGGTCACCATCCGCCAGGAAGAACGGGTAAGCATGGACCTGCCGACCCGCTACCGCTGCCTTCGACCCGACGAGGAATCCGGTGAAGGGCGGCTTCTGGATATCAGCGCCGCTGGAGCCTTGCTGGAAGCCGATTCCTGCCTTGGCCAGGTCGGTGAGAAACTGGAACTGGATTTCACTGTTGCCTTCGCAGGAAGTGAGAGCCGAATACAGGTAGAGGCAGAAATCCGGAACTTAAAGCAAGACAGTAGCCGTGAAGATGGCGAGTCCTGTCTCCACGGATTGCAGTTCATGGACCTGGAGGAGCACCATAGGGTTTTCATCAAGGGCTTCGTTTACGAGCAGATCCTTCAGCACCGAAACAATCAGTGAAACTTCCTCCGTCCGAGACGAAGACCTGAATTGCGGTCACCCGCGTGGTGGACCGTGATTGCGATATTCAACTTGCCTGCTAGGCTATACGCATCGGCCCGGTCTTTACCGAATCTGCCACTGCGTAGTGGATTAACAAGCTATCGCCACCGGCCTGGCGGCTAGCCCGAATAATGTTGCAAAGGGAGGAAGCATGAAGGTCCATCCCGTCATATTCTTCACATCCGCTATTCTGGCGGTATTATTCGTACTTTACACGGCCATATTCACCCTGGACGCCAGCGCACGGTTTGGCGCAATCCAGGCCTTCATCGTGGAAAACCTGGGCTGGTTCTACATTCTCAGCGTTTCCATCTTTCTTGCTTTTGTCATCTTTCTCCTGTTCAGCCGCTTCGGCAAAATCACGCTGGGCAAGCCGGGCGATGAACCGGAGTACACACGTTTCTCCTGGTTCGCCATGCTATTCAGCGCCGGCATGGGTATCGGCCTGCTGTTCTTCAGTGTTGCGGAACCGCTTTTCCACTATGCCGCGCCACCCAGCGGCACTGAAGACAGTGTGGAAGCAGCCCGTGAGGCCATGCGCCTGACCTTTTTCCATTGGGGCATGCACGCCTGGGCAATCTATATCGTGATCGGTCTGTCGCTGGCCTACTTCGCCTACCGGCACGATCTGCCACTGACCATCCGCTCTACGCTTTACCCCGTGCTCGGCAAGCGCATTTATGGCCCCATTGGCAATACAGTTGAGATCATTGCCGTCTTCGGCACCTTGTTCGGGATTGCCACATCCCTGGGCATTGGCGTCACTCAGATCAATGCCGGCCTGCACCATCTGGGCTGGATGGATTTCAATGTTACCAATCAGATTATCCTGATTACGGTGATCACCCTTGCCGCAACAGTCTCGGTCTTTACCGGACTGGACAAGGGTATCAAGCGACTCAGTGAAATGAACCTGGTATTGGGTCTTGGGCTGATGCTATTTGTCTTTATCCTTGGCCCCACGACATTCCTGCTGATGTCCTACGTACAAGGGACCGGCCACTACCTGTCCAATCTGGTTGCGATGAGCTTCCAGACTGATGCATACAAGGGCCCGGAATGGCAGTCAGCGTGGACCATGTTCTACTGGGGGTGGTGGATCTCCTGGTCGCCCTTCGTGGGCATGTTCATTGCCAGAATCAGCCGTGGGCGCTCCATCCGGGAATTCGTGGGCGGCGTCCTGCTCGTACCGGCACTGTTCACCTTTGCCTGGCTGACGATCTTTGGAAACACCGCCATCCACATGGAACTGAACAATCTTGCCGAGCTGGCGGGGGCTAGCGCGGAAACGGCGCTGTTCCAATTGCTGGGTGAGTTCCCATTGGCTCAGCTCACCTCAATGGTTGCGGTGATTGTCATCGCCACCTATTTCATCACTTCTTCTGATTCCGGTTCTCTTGTAATTGACACTCTCACATCCGGAGGTGAGTTGAACCCGCCCAAGTGGCAACGAGTATTCTGGGCTCTCCTGGAGGGCGCCATCGCCGCAGTTCTGCTCCTGGCCGGTGCTCAGGCAATTACCAATGGCAATGGCAACAATGAGGACCTGGATGCGACAAGCGGCCTCGAGGCGCTTCAGGCCGCCGCCATCACAACGGCCCTGCCCTTCTGCCTGATCATGCTCGTCATCTGCTGGAGTCTTTATCGTGGTCTGTCCCGTGACAGAGGCGCTCAGAATCACAGTCGCTGAAAAGACCATACAGACAGGAGCAAAGCCATGAGTAACTGGCGAGAGAAACTGCGAAGCATGGTAGAGGAGTCCTCTCAGTCGCGTTCAGAGCAGTTGGCTGCCCAGGAGCGAGTGGAAAAACGCCGCGAGGAGATTCGGCAGTTCATCCAGGACCCGGTGTTACCTGCCTTCGAGGACATCAAGGAAGAGCTGGAGAAATACGGTCGCGTAGTGGAGATCACGCCCGGCAAGTACAAGGCGCGATTGGTTGTCTATCTGAATGATGCCGAGGAATTTTCCTATGTAATCCGAGGGGATGCGGCCCATCATATGTCCTTCGCCTGGCCGGTCATCCGGCCAGGCGAGGAAGACAATGAAGTAGCGCGGGCAGAAATTCAGCGCCCGGGCGGACTGAAACGGGCGTTCCGACTGGAAGAGTTCACCCGAGAGGGGATCATCGAGGATTTCCTGGCGGGATACAAGAACTGGGTACAGTAAAACCGCTAAAGCATGAATAACAACGAGGCAGCGAGGTACCGCCATGAACAGGACGAAGTCGCATCTTCTGTTCCCACTCTGTGGCCTGTGGATCTTCGCCGTTGCCGCCCTTGCGGAGCCAGATTATAGCGATCCTCGCCAAACGGGTGAGGCGATAGAAGGCTTGAAGGAAAGGGTCGGAGAGCTTGAGAGCACCCATGGTGACTTCACCCTGGGTGGCGCAGCCTGGTTGAATTTCGAGTACAGCAGTTTCAATGACCAACAGAAAGATCGCCTCGGTGACTTCCGTTTCGACCTTATTCGAATCGAAGCCAGGGGTAGCTCGGGGCCATGGGAGATCAGCGCCCAATATCGATGGTATGAGTACATGGACGTCATCCATCATGCCTGGATCGGCTATGAGCTGGAGAGCGGGGCACAGATCCAGACCGGGATCAGCCAGGTCCCTTTTGGCCTGCAGCCTTTCGCCTCACACAGCTACTGGTTTGGCGTCCCCTACTACCTGGGTTTTGAGGATGACTATCAGGCCGGCATCAAATACGTGAACCAGACAGGGGACTGGGATATTCAGGCGGCCTATTACCCCAATCCTGCCCTGGCCACACCGTCTTCCAATGATCGTTATGCCTGGAACATCGTGACCAATACCGACCTCGCCGCCGGCGCCGACTTTGAGGGTGACTTTTCCCCTTTTGAGGAACAGGCCAACCGCCAGAATGACCAGCTTAATCTGCGTCTTGCCCGTGAAGTCGGGAGTGACAGCAGCTTCCCGACGGAGCTTGGACTGTCCACGCAATACGGGCGGCTTTACAACGAGATCACCGAAGACCACGGTGATCACTGGGCCCTGGCCCTTCACTCAAGATCGCGATTTGGGGCAGACGACGCCTGGGGCCTGGAACTGGAATGGATCAGCTACGGCTTCAACCCCGAGAATCCGGATGGAACCAGCGACGATGCGGTTCTATTCGGCGCTTTTCTCTTCGACAGCCTGGCCGCCGCCGAAGGTGATATCTACGTTGCCAACCTAACCAGGGAATTCAACGTGGATTGGGGGCCAGTCAGCCACCTGACCTGCTACCTCAATTACAGCGTCCTGGACAAGGCACCCTCGGGGTGGGCCGATTCCAAGCTGCACACCACAGGCTGCTCCATCACAGCGGGTCCGACCTTCACCTTTGTGGATATCATTCGCGGCAAGAACCATAACTTCATGGGGGTGGATCCGGTGACGGCCTTTGCCCAGGGGGACCCCAACGCAGACTGGGAAACCCGATTCAATATCAATATCGGGATCTATTGGTGACCCACCGCGGGGTCCGGGACGCTAAACCAGGGGGCTTTTCTGCCGCTATAGTATCAAGGGCCCTTGAGCGAAACCGGAACCTGACATGAACGAAGCTGGCGGCGTCCTTGAGTTTTTCCTGCCCGTGGGCAGGCGCCTGAGTGCGGAACAACGGACCCAGGCGCTCAACCTGACGGGAATCAGTCTGGCCCTCGGCGTTGCCGGCCTGTTCTTCACCCTGCGCTATTATCTGCTGGGCATGCCGCTGGGCAGCCTGGGGGTGCTGATCGCCAGCCTCATCGCACTTTGCTGCCCGCTGGTACTCAAGCTCAGCGGCAGCATTGCCGCCGCTCGCTTATTGGCGCTGGGCACCCTCAATGCCCTGCTGTTCTGGCTCTGTTTCGTCGCCGCCGGCGTCATGTCCTCTCCCGTGTTCTGGTTCGCCGTGGTCCCGGTTGCCGCCATTTTCACCGGTGGTTGGCGCCACGGCTACCTGTGGACGCCCATTGCGGCGGCCACGGTCATTCTCCTGCATCTGGGGGAACAGGGTGGCTGGCTGCTGCCGCTGGATCATCTGCCTGAAGAAGCCGTTCGACCCATGCAGATCAGCTCCTCCCTGGTCCTGCTGGTCGTGATGGCCATTCTGGCGCTTTTGTTCGAACGGGCTCGACGACGGGGTGTCGCCGAGCTGGAGCAAGTAAGCGCGGATCTGGCCTCGGCCGGATCGCATATGGCGGATCGCAGCCGCAGTATCGGGACCGAGGCCTCGGCAGTCGCCGAATTGCTCTCGGAGCAGGAGGAGAATCGGCGAAAGATCGAGTCACTGCTGGCGGAGCTGACGGACGTCGCCGAAAGGGCCTTCGGGGAAGCGCAGCAAATGGCTCAGGGTGCGGCTCGGGCCGAAACCCGGGCCGGGGACGGGGGCAGGCTCGCCCATGCCACCGTGGAAGAGCTGGAAGCGCTCAATCGTACGGTCCGGGAATCCGGTGAGGAACTCCGGAAATTGGCCAGCGGAACCCGCAGCCTGATGAAGGTGGTGGAGCTGATCGACAATATCGCAAGACAGACCCATCGCCTGGCCTTGAATGCCTCCATCGAAGCCGCGCGGGCGGGAGCTGAAGGTCGCAGTTTTGGTGTGGTGGCAGAAGAGGTCCGGGCCCTGGCCGAACGCAGTCAGGAGGCCGCTCACGAGATTGGTGATCGAATCGACCGCCTGGTTCACGGGGTCGAGGACGGCTCGTCGGGGATGCAGCGAGCAGCCGAGGTGATGGAAAGCAGCCGACATCAGGCCAGTGAGGCCGATCTTGCCCTGGGAGAGATCGTCGAGACGGCGCGACAACTGGCCGAACAAAGTCGAAATGTGGCAGAGGCAACGGAAAGACAGCGCGCAGCGGAACGCTCCCTGCGGGCCTGGTTCCAACAGCTGGGGGAGCGCCTGGAGCATATCTCGGCCTCCTCTGGGCGGATCGACCAGGCGGCCAATGAAGTAGGTGCCGCCCTGGATACCCTGGAGCGGGGTTTGGGCCGAAAACAATCAGATGCTGGGGAGAAACGATGAGCAGAGTCATCATCACAGGCGGCAACCGGGGCATTGGCCTGGAGCTTGCCCGTGGTTTTCACGTGCGGGGAGATGAAGTCGTAGTAGGCTGCCGCAGGGCCAGTGCGGCGCTTTCAGACCTTGGCGTCGAGTTCCATGAAGGCCTGGATGTGGCAGATCCGGCATCAATTGACCGCTTCAGTGAAGCACTGGGTGACCGGCCCGTGGACGTCCTCGTGAATAATGCGGGCGTTCTCAGTGTCCAGCGTCTCGGGGAGATAGAAGGGCAATCCATAGAAGACATCCTGACCCAGTTCAAAGTGAATGCCCTGGGGCCCCTATTACTCACACAGGCATTGCTGCCGCGAATGCATCCTGGAAGTCGCCTGGCAATCATCACCAGCCGAATGGGGTCCATTGCGGACAATACCTCAGGCGGCAGCTACGGCTATCGGATGTCAAAGGTTGCGGTGAACATGGCCGGCGTGTCCCTGGCACATGATCTGGCGGAACGGGGTATCGCCGTGGGTCTGCTGCATCCCGGTTTCGTACGCACCGAAATGACAGCAAGACAGGGTAACGTGGATGCGCCCCAGGCAGCTGCGCAGCTGCTTGAAAGGATTGACGAAATCAGGCCTGAGACCAGTGGCAGTTTCCGGCATGCCAATGGGGACCCCCTGCCCTGGTGAGAACAGGGCACTACCCAGCCGCCTTCATGGCACAATAGCACCTCCCAAGCTGATGACAATCACGAGGTTTTGTCTTGAGCAAGAAATACAATGAGGAGAATCCCCTGGTCTACTGCGGACCGTCTCCCATCCATGGCAAGGGCCTGTTTGCCAGGAAACAGATTGCCAAGGGCACCCATATCGGCAGCTACGAAGGACCCGAAACACAGAAGGACGGCATGCACGTGCTCTGGGTCTATGATGAGAATGACGAGAACCCGGTTGGCCGAAATGGCAAGAATGTCCTGCGCTTCTGCAACCATAGCAGTCGGCCCAATGCGGAATTCGACGGCTTTGAACTCTACGCCATTCGAAGAATCCGAAAAGACGAAGAGATCACATTCCACTATGGTGAAGACTGGGACGACGACGAATAGGAGCCTGCTTCATGCGTATTCTCGGCATTGCCGGCAGCCTTAGAAAGGCCTCATTGAACCGTCAGCTGCTGTCCGCTCTGGCTTCGCTGGCCCCGGAGGGCTGCGAAGTGGAACAGCGTGATATCAGCGGTATACCGGTTTACGACCAGGACCTGGAGGATGAGGGAATGCCGACAGCGGTTGAGTCGCTGAAGGAGGCCTGCGCCCAGTCCGACGGCTTGCTGCTGGTCAGTCCCGAATACAATCAGGGCGTGCCCGGGCCGCTGAAGAATGCCATCGACTGGATGAGCCGGCCGCCCGCTGATATCGGACGGGTGTTTCGGGGCCGGCCGGTGGCCATTACCGGCGCCACCCCTGGGCCCAACGGGACGCGTGCCGCCCAGTACGCCTGGCTTCCCACGTTTCGCGGGCTCGGCCTGCAACTCTGGTTCGGCGGTCAATTGTATGTTCCTGGCGCCACCAATGCCCTCGGCGACTCGGGTCGTTTCAATGATGAGAAGCTGGAGGAGCGGGCGCGGCAGTTCATGAGTGGTTTCGCCGATTTCATCCGGGTCCAATCCGTGGGACAGGTCCAATGACTGAGGCGATCCAGGGCCGGACTGTGGGTCTTGCTCTGGCAGCCGCAATCATGCTCGTGACTCTACTACCGGCGAAAACGGCCGACGCCAATGAGATCGGCATCGCCGCCTGGCAGTACACGCAGACCGTGGAAGGGCGGACCGCCATTCTGACCGGTGCCAATGCCCGCTGGCTCTCCCGCCCCGGCCACCCTCTCGGAAACGGCTGGCGCCTTCAGCATGGCTTTGAATTAGGACTTGGCAGAGCGCAGATTGATAACCGTGAACAAAGCTTTCTCTTGCTTGGCGGGCATGGTCGCCTAATCTACCCGGATGACGGCGTCGGCTTTTATGCTCAGGCCGGGGTGGGCACGCTGATTTTCCAGTCCGAGGAGCAGCGACCAGAGCAACCGGAGGCGTTCCGACGCCTGACGGAGAATGACACCTCCGTTCACATCGAAGTAGGCCTGCAGTCCCACCGGAGGGGTGGCTTCCAGATCGGCTATCGGCACGAACGCTATCTGGATTCCGGCATGGAGTTCACCGGCTTCATCATAGGCATGGGGTTCTGAAAATGAAAAGGCCTGTGCCGGAAACCGGCACAGGCCTCGGGCCTGCTTTCACTGGCTGATGAGTTCAGACCAGCTTCTTGCCTTCCAGGAAAGTGCGGGCATCTTCACACATCTGGCGATATTCGGCCTCGAAAAAGAACTCCTTCTCACCGAAGGCCGGCTCGAGCTGATCCAGCCAGGTGGCTTCCGGGTCGTATTTGGCGAAGAAGGGGCGATTGACCCAGTTGGGATTGCGGCCCTGAATGAAGCGGAGCACGATCACCTTCTCCCCCTTCACCTCGCTGACACCCTGGATTTCCACCTTGCCGGGTCCGGCGCTCATGGAAGGCCCACGAGCAGTGCGGCCCAGACCGGATACTTTCTGCATGGCTTGCTGGTAGATCTCCCAGGCGCGCACCAGGGGCACTTCGAAATACGCCTTGGCGCCCGTATCCCGCTCCACGAACATGTAGTAGGGAATCATGCCCAGGCTGACCTGCTCATTCCACATCCGGGTCCAGACTTCCGGGTCGTCGTTGATATTGCGCAACAGGGGCCCCTGACAGCGGATTTCGGCGCCCGTGTCCCGCACCCGGCGGATGGCTTCGCGAGCCACGTCGGTCTGCAATTCCTGCCAGTGGTTGTAATGAGCCATGACCGCCACATGCTTGCCGGCCGCGACCAGCTCCCGGAACAGATCCAGGACATCATCGGCATCCTTGTCGGTGACGAAACGATAGGGCCAGAAGCTCAGCGCCTTGGTACCAATCCGGATGGTCTGGATGTGCGAGAAGGACTCGCCCGTCAGAGGCTCCAGGTATTCCCGGAGTTTGCGGGTCTTCATGATCATCGGATCGCCGCCGGTCATGAGCAGATCACTCACCTGCTTGTTGGACAGCAGGTAGCTCTGCATGCGCGCGGCATCATCCGCGGCGATCTTGAATTCCTGATCACCCACGAACTGGGCCCAGCGGAAGCAGAAGGTGCAATAGGAATGACAGGTCTGGCCGTTGGACGGGAAGAACAGCACGGTCTCGTTGTACTTGTGCTGCAGTCCGTCGATGACCTCGCCGTCATCGTCCGTGGGCAGATTCATTTCCTTCTGGCCGGCGGGATGGGGGTTCAGACGCTCACGGAGTTCCCGCGCCTTCTCCTTGATGGCCTTCTTGTCCGCGCCCTCGCGGTGCAGGGCAGCCATTTCCTCGTACATCTCGGGCGGCAGCATGTCCCGCTGGGGAAAGGTGAGCTGATAGAGGGGATCGGCCGGGACATTGCCCCAGTCGATGACGTCATTGATCATGTACTCATTGACGCGGAACGGCAGCACGCTGGAAACCACCTTCATTTCGAAGACGGTCTGATCGTCCAGCCGGGACAGATGCTCGATCTTGTCCAGATTCTTGTCGGTAAATACCTTGAAGCGGCGGGGCTCTATATCGGAACCCTCCAGCTCGCGGGCCGCCTGCACTTCCTCGATCCTGGTCACCTTGGACATGGTCACCCCCATTTCAGTCTGGTCTGGCGGGGTGTTCCAACCCCAGAAACAACACCGCGGACCGGTGGCCCGCGGAAAAAGACGGGATATCCTAACAGCCCCGAGGGGGCCTCGGCTAATCCCGATTCACCATAACTTGGACCGGGAACAGGCGCCCCGGTTCATAGAATATTTCCGTTTTCACGTAAAATCAGCCACTTAGGCAGCACTGATTATCGGCCGAGGTCCTGAAATTGGCGGCGCAGGTCCTCACGGCCATCCGTGACAATGGCCTCCAGGGCCGCAACCCGCTCTTCCAGGCGCCTGACGTCATCGCGCAGTTTGGTATCCCCTTTGCTTAATTCAGACGGTCCAGCAAGCCCTCAAGGGCCAATCGAAAGCGGTGGCGCTTGAGGCGCAAGGAACGACGGATATCCAGCAATGCCACCGCGGTGGCGGCAACCCCGGCGACACCGAGAAGCAACCAGGCCCAGAGGGCGCTACCCAGAACCCCCCACAGCAGGAAAAGGCCGACGCCGATGCCGGCCGCCCACCAGCCGATCCATTCGTTGCGCTTTTCCCGAAGATCCGCGCTCAGACGGACAATGACATTGTCCCGATCCCAGTTGGCGACGTTCAAGGACACGTGTTCGGCTTCCACCAGCTTGAACTGGCGACCACCGAAATCCACCAGGCGCTCAACCACGTCACCCAGATCCCCGGAAGGCTCCCAGACGGAGAGCCCGGCGGTACGGCGCACCGGCTGCAGGGACTGCTCCTGCTCCAGCAGGCTTTCAATCCGCGCCTGCACAGACTCTCGCTCACCGGGCAGGCGTCGGCTGACACTGGCCACCGGGCTGCTGAATATCCTGCTCATCAATGGATCTTCATCCAGGACCTCACCGAGCAGGTCCTGGGACCGGACCTCCACCAATGCCTCGCGTACGTGCTCGACGCTGATGCCCACATCGGCGGCAATCCTGAGCACATCCTGCTCGCTGAAGGCGGCCGGCTCGGCACCGCCGGATTGGCTCTGCAGTTCCGCCGCACGGCGGACAACCTGCTCCAGCTCATCCGCTGAATAACGGGCCCGGGATGACTCCTCACTCGGGGCAGCCGCGTCGCGTTCCGCTGATTTCATGCTGCTTCTCCTGTCACGCGTATCCGAATTGGCTCAGCGCCGGTTCAGATCACGAAACTCTCGATCCAGATCATAGCGTCCGGAGGTGACATGGCGCTCCATGCGTTGCAGCCGCCGCTCAAGGTCGCGGAACCGGGCGCGGACGCGGTGCAGAGTCTCCGGCGGTGATTGGCGAAGTTGGCGCCATGCCCGCTCCTCCTCCGCGCTCTGGTAGAGCGCCCGCGGTCGCCGTGGCAACAACAGGGCCAGAGCAATGTAGGCGATGATCACAAAAGGCATGAAAAAGAGCAGGGCGACGATGGTCAGAAAGCGGACACCGGCCACGCTGATGCTGAGATAATCGGCGATGCCGGCGCAAACCCCGGCAATCCAGCCCCGCTCGGGATCACGATAGAGTCGCGCCGGGGCCGAGCGTTCGCCGTGTAAGTCGCTGATACGTGTCATCTTTGCTTCCTCCTATTCCAGGCCATCACGGGCGGCGGTGCGCCAGAAATCCCGTTCTTCCCTGCCGCCGCGCCAGATCAGCCCCCGGCGGGGCAGCAGCAGGGCGGCGGTCAGATAGGCGATCACGGTCGGCCAGGTGAACAGCACCAGGCCGATCAGAAACAACACCCGCACGCCCCAGGGATTGACGCCGATGCGCCCCGCCAAGCCGGCGCAGACACCAAAGATCACCGCCCATTCGGGATCCCGATACAGACCCAGAGGGGCCTGGCTTCGATACGGCTTGCTCATGACCTCCTCCCTCGCGGTGGTTCGCGATCATCAATGATTTCCTCCAGGGTATGGAGGCGCTCTTCCATGCGATCAGCCAGCTCCCACAATTCCACCAAGCTGCGCTCGTCCTCTCCGGACAGCCCGCGGGTCTGCTTCCAGCGGGTGATGTAATGCAGCAGCAGCCACAGTGGCAGTACGATCACCATGAAGATGATCAGCAGTGCGACGATATGCTCTGACATGGTCCCGGACTCCCTTCGCTGGTGGCTTAGCGCTCTGACTGTTCCCGCAGGCGGGCCTTGAGCTCGGCGAGCTCGCTCTCCACGTCCTCGGCCGCCTCCAGGTCCCGGAAGGCCTGGCGGACCCCGTCACCGCCACGACCCAGGTCCATGGCCTCGGCTTCGCCCTCCAGGTGGTCCAGGCGCTGCTCATAGCCTTCGAAACGGGACAGGGCTTCATCCAGGCGGCTGTCATGCACACGCTGGCGGACCTTCAGCTGGCTGGAGGCGGTCTGACGCCGCTGAATCAGGCTCTTCTGTCGGCTACGTGCGTCATTGAGCTTGTTCTGCAGGCGGCTGATGTCCTCGTTGAGCTTGTCCAGGCTCTCGCCCAGCACCTTGTCCTCGGCCTCCAGATGCGCCACCTGTTCGGCGGCCTGCTGTTTTTCCACCAGCGCGGCGCGGGCCAAGTCTTCCCGGTCCTTGTTGATGGCCAGCTCGGCCTTTTCGGCCCATTCGTCCACCTCCGCCTGCCACTGGGCGATGCGGCGCTGAACCGACTTGCGGTCGGCGATGGTGCGAGCGGCGGTGGAACGAACCTCCACCAGGGTGTCCTCCATCTCCTGGATGATCAGTCGGACCATCTTTTCCGGGTCCTCGGCCTTGTCCAGCAGGGCATGGAGGTTTGAATTCACGATGTCACTGAAACGCGTAAAAATGCCCATGTCTTGCTCCTGTGTGTTCTGATGCCTCGCCCTTCTCTGTTGCAGCCGGCGTGCCAACTTCCTAACGCATTGAAATTAAAGCATATTGCTTCGTTGCCACAGAACCAGAGTGGTGTACAATACCAAGAATCTGGCCCTCTACACCGCATATGGTGGTCAAATGAACCAAGCTGGTGGTCACGGCACCCCGCTCGGGGAATCGCGGGTCTTTCTCGAGACGCTGGAACATGCCTCACGGGCGGCGCGGCTGGACAAGCCCGTGCTGGTGATCGGGGAAAGGGGCAGCGGCAAGGAGTTGATCGCCGAGCGCCTGCACTTTCTCTCAGCCCGCTGGGACGGACCATTGCTGCGGCTCAATTGCGCCACCCTGAGCGAGTCGCTGCTGGAGACCGAGCTGTTCGGTCACGAGGCGGGCGCCTTTACCGGGGCGAACCGGCGCCATGCCGGTCGCTTTGAACGGGCTGACGGGGGCACTCTGTTCCTGGACGAACTGGCCACTATCTCCCAGCGCATGCAGGAGCAACTCCTGCGCGCGGTGGAGTACGGTGAGTTCGAGCGGGTGGGCGGCAGTGAGATGCAACAGGCAGACGTCAGGGTGATCGCCGCCACCAATGCCGACCTGCCCGCCATGGCCCGGCGGGGCGAGTTCCGCCCGGACCTGCTGGATCGGCTGGCCTTCGACGTGATCCGCGTCCCGCCGCTGCGGGAACGTCCGGAAGATATACCCCTGCTGGCCGAGCATTTCGCCATGGGCATGACCCGGGAGCTGGGACGGCCGTTTTTTCCCGGCTTCGCCCAATCCGCCCGGGAGGCGCTGCTGGCCCACCGCTGGCCCGGCAATGTCAGGGAGCTGAAGAACGCCGTGGAACGCTCACTGTACCGTCATCCAGACCCGGAAGAGCCGGTTGAGGAGATCGTCCTCCATCCCTTTGGATCCCCCTGGGGCGAGGCGGGAACGATCAGCGATGCAAACCCTGAACCGCCGACAGCCGCCCCCCGGGACGCCGAACACCCGACCACCCTGCCCGATAATCTGGATCAGGCGCTGGCCGAACAGGAACGGGAATGGATCCGCCAGGCCCTGTCCGCCTGCCAGGGCAGCCAGGCAGCGGCCGCCCGCCGACTGGGGCTGAGCTATGACCAGCTCCGGGCCCGACTGCGCAAGCACGATATTCGCCCCTGACCGCGGGATCAGAATCCGTAGACGACGTTGAATTGGAAGGAATCGATGTTGTCACGGGCAATGATTTCGCCCCGCAACTGCAATTGCTGATTGGCCTGCCAGGCGCCGCCAACCCCAACCATCAAGCCATCATCGTCGCCGAAATCGAGACCTGCCCGGCCGAGCAGGGACCAGTATCCGGTAAGCGGGAGCTGGGCGACTGCAGTGGCCCACAAGCCCTGAGCAGAGGGGCGGCGGCGGCCGTCACTGATGAAATCGCTGTCCATGTAGCCCACCTCAGCGAGCAGATTGGCATCGCCGAGGATCGGACCGAAGTCATAGCCGCCAAAGAACTGGGCACCGATGGCATTACGGCTGCCGGAGACGGAATTGCTGCTGACGCCGCCACCGAAGTGAAATCCGTCCAGGTCCTCATTGGCCTGGACGGGGGCAGCGAGCAGCACGGCTGTGAACAAGACCAACGGGCGGATCAGGCCGGCAGATCGGATCGACATGGCAGTATTCCTTCAGTCCTGAGGGAGGATAAGCAAGATATTCCAGAAGACAACAATCAAACGACAATCGTTCCCGTGTTCTCGGGTCAATTCCAGACACAAAAAAACCCCGGCAAGTGCCGGGGTTTTCCAGTCTCCGGCCAATGCCGGCAAGCCGTCAGACCTGATCGATTTAGAAGTCGTAGGTCACGTTGAATTGGAGGGAATCAATGTTGTCACGGATGACATATTCGCCACGCAGCTGGATTTCCGGATTGAGATTCCAGCCGCCGCCGAAGCCGATCATCAGACCGTCATCATCACCCAGGTCAAGCCCGGCGCGACCGAGCAGGGAAAAGTCGGGATTCACCGCATAATCGAATACAGCAGTACCCCAGATGCCGTCGGCTGACATGGTGAAGGTATTACCGAAAAAGTCCGTGCCGCCTTCAAAATCGCCTGAGGTCCAGTACCCACCCTCGATAAGCAGATCAAGACCTTCAACATCGAAAACATCGCCGAGATTGTAACCGGCAAAAATCTGAAAACCGGTTGCATCATCCAGACCACTGACGCTGTTTTGGTTAATACCGCCACCGACGTACATACGGTCAGCATCAAAGCCCTCTGCTGCCACGGAAGCAGAGAAGGTCAGAGCGAGCAAACTACCAACTACGAGAAATTGCTTTTTCATGATTGGGAACTCCTGAGAAAGCATTGTTGATTAAAATGGTTATAAAAATCTGCCTGGTGCGTCACAGGACAGGACACATCACTTGTCAAAACCGCCCGTCCGCAATGAGAATGGTCACTTACGCGGCGAAAATTAGCAAATCTGGCCGGCCGCGACTGCCCCCTGAATGGGGCCCCCCACCACCCCTTGCTCGGATTTCAGTATCGACGGGAGAACTTGATGCAGACATTCCGCCTCCACCGCCGATCCAATGGCCGCGATCAGCTGGAAGTCCCCCTCCGTGGCCGTGCGCTGCTGGCTCACCCCATGTACAACAAGGGGACCGCCTTCAGCGCGGAGGAGCGGCGGACTTTCGGCCTTGAAGGGATGCTGCCCGACCGAACATCGAGCCAGGAGGTCCAGAAGAAGCGGACCTACCAGGCCATCGTGCGCAAGGATGATGCCATTGAACGCTATATCGGCCTGGCAGCGCTCCAGGACCGCAACGAAGCGCTGTTCTACCAACTGCTGGAGGAACACCTGGACGAGTTCCTGCCCATCGTCTACACCCCCACGGTGGGCCAGGCCTGCAAGAAATACAGCCATATCTTTCGGCGCGGACGGGGCTTGTGGATTACCCCCCGGGACAAGGGGCGGGTGAACGAGATACTGGGAAATGCGCCCTATGAAGATGTTCGCCTCATCGTGGTCACGGACAACGAGCGCATTCTCGGTCTGGGCGACCTGGGCGCCGGCGGCATCGGCATCCCCATCGGCAAACTGGCCCTCTACACCGTGGCGGCGGGCATTCATCCCAGCCAGTGCCTGCCCATCAGCCTGGATGTGGGCACGGACAACGAAGAGCTGCTCAATGACGAGCTGTATGTTGGCATCCGCGAGCGCCGCCTGCGCGGCGAGGCCTACGACGCGCTGGTGGAAGAATTCGTTGGGGCAGTGAAGAAACGTTTTCCCAAAGCGCTCCTGCAATGGGAAGACTTCAAGAAGGCCAATGCCTTCCGACTGCTGGACCGCTACGCCGATCGGCTGCTTTCCTTCAATGATGATATCCAGGGTACCGCCGCAGTGACCCTCGCCGGGGTCATGGCGGGCTGCCGAATCGTGGGCCAGCGACCTGCCGAGCAGCGGGTACTGATCCTGGGAGCCGGCGCCGCGGGCATCGGCATTGCCCGCCAGCTACGGGAATGGCTGCGGCGGGATGGTGTGGCGGGTGAGGACCTGACCCGCGCCATCGCGGTCCTGGACAGCCGCGGGCTGCTGATTGACGACGGCAACCTCAGTGATGAATACAAGCAGGAATTTGCCTGGCAGCCCGAGGACGGCCAGGCAGTAGGCATAGACCCAAACGGGGCGCGCGACCTGGAGACGGTGATTCGGGCGGTCAAGCCCACCGTCCTGCTGGGCACTTCGGGTCAGCCGGGGATATTCACCGAGCGCGTGATCCAGGCCATGCAGGCCGGCACGGAGCGGCCGATCATCCTGCCCATTTCCAATCCCACCGCCAATACCGAGGCCCGCCCCGAGGACCTGATCCGCTGGACGAAAGGCCGCGCCCTGGTGGCCACCGGCAGCCCCTTCGATCCCGTGGAGCACGCCGGCAAGATCCACGAAATTGCCCAGGGCAACAATGTCTATATCTTTCCCGGGGTTGGCCTGGGTGCCCTGGCCGTGCAGGCCGACCGCATCACCGATCGCCTGTTCACGGTCGCCGCCGACGCCCTGGCCGAATGCATCTCCGAAGACGACCTGGCCGCCGGCCGCCTCTACCCGCCCATGAAAGGCCTGCGCGAAATCACCCGCCACATCGCCCTCACCGTGGCCCAGGCCTGCGTTGAGGACGGCCTGGCAGAACCGGCAGAAGAATTGGAAGCTGCCGTCGACAGCCTGATGTGGAAACCCGAATACCCGGAGTATGTTCCTGCGTAGCGGCGAGCTTATGGACCCTGCCATACCGCTGTAGGAGCGGATTCATCCGCGAAAGGCTTCAGACCGAACGCCCGATCGCGGATGAATCCGCTCCCACGGCCTAGAGCGAGGCACATAGCAACGCTACGTCACCCCGAAGGAAGAGACCGTGGGGTCGCTGGCCCGGGGGGAATGCGAGTGGCTGAGGGGCTGTGCGGTTCTCTCGCGCCGCGCTGGAGCGAGGTGCGTAGTGGCGCTACGTGCCGAGCGAAGCGCAAGCGAGAGGGCCGCACAGCCCCTCAGACGCCGCAGCCACCCCGGGTCAGCGACCCCCACCAAAAAAAACCCCGGCACATCCCGTGTGCCGAGGTTCACCTGTCAGCGAAGGTGATTGAGTGCACGCCCGCCACCATCCCGGTGTGCATCCCTTCGTGGCCGGTTCCGGTGACGATCCTGTCACCCCTCCCTGTGGGTGCCGTCCTGGCACTGTCCTTTCCAGCCTGCGGACGGTTACAGTATGGCCCCTGTTCCGGGCCCCGACAGTCGGGGAAGCGCGCATTCGGCTGTAGGACAATGCCTACAACCCCGTGGACAGACAATAAGTTGACAATTTTTCCCAGTCAGCAAGGGAGGCGAGGTGATTGCACTGCTACAAAGGGTTCGCGAGGCCAGTGTTCGCATCAAGCAAGAGACGGTGGGCCGGATCGATACCGGCCTGATGGTGCTGTGGGCGGTTGAACGGGGCGACAGCGAAAGGGCTGCGGAGCGCCTGGTGCGGCGAGTACTGGCTTACCGTGTCTTCCCGGACGAGGGCGGCCGCATGAATCAGAGTCTGGTGGATATCGATGGCGGCTTACTGTTGGTGCCCCAATTCACCCTCGCGGCCGATACCCACAATGGTACCCGCCCAAGCTTCACCCCGGCGGCCCCGCCGGAGGAAGGCCAGCGCCTCTTCGAGCATGCCCTGGCTTTCGCCCGGCAGGAACACGCCCGCGTCGAGGCCGGCCGTTTCGGCGCGGACATGCAGGTGGCCCTCGTCAACGATGGGCCGGTGACCTTCTGGCTGTCGGTGCCGCCGCAGGTCTAGGTGACCCGCGGCGGCAATCCAGGCCCTAGAAGTGGTAACTGGCACCGAATCGGATAAAGGTCTGATCGACAAAGTCAGCCTCGTAGACTTCCACATCAAGGCCGAGACTGAATTCGGGCGTTATGTCATAGGCCGCACCGACCCCGATTATCGCCGTCTCGTCATCCAGATGGTCGAATATAGCGAACTCCAGGCTACCCCGAAGATGCAGTTCGGGCAGCACGGAATACTGGACCTTGGCGTGTAATGAGTAAATGTCTTCGTCAAAATCGCCCTCAAAGTCCCAGTAGCGATAGGAGTAGCCCAGGTCGATTTCCAGCTCATCCATGTCAAGCACCCAGCCGGCGCTGAAACGCAGGACATCCAGGTACTCGACAGAACTGAATTCACCGCCCAGGCGAAGTTGTGGCAGGAAATCCAGTGATTCTATGGACCCGGAAACACCAAAACCGTCATCGAAATCATCAAAATCGGCATAGTGGAGTCCAATTTGCGCTTCCATGGCATTGGCACTTCCCGCCATGGCTAGACAGGTCAGCCCGGCAAGTGAGAACCGCTTAATCGCTGTCAATTTCATATGTTCCTCCAGAATCTGTCACGCTATCAATCTAGGGCCAGCCACCTCCGCCGTTGATTCGGCGGAGGTGGCACCAGTGTCATTCAATGCTGGAACGGATCAGATCACCATCAGCATCTGCTGCCTGTCTTGATGGCTCAACCATCTTTGTTTCCGAAATGCTCTCTGCCGCCTCGGGTGCGGACCAGATCGGCTCGAAGGTATCGGCATCCAGAAGCGCAATATAGCGCTGCCGGTAATCACCCACCTGGACAAACTCACCCGCCACTGCAATGAGGGTGTCCGTCTGCGCAATGGCATGGACACGACCATCGAATCCCGGCGTATTGTCCTTCAGGGTGAAGTCGTCACCGTCGAAGTCAAAGGCAGCGAATCCATGGCGGTTGCTGACGTTGATCTCGTTGAAGTCCCCACCGATGAGCAGTCGCTCGCTGTCAAGCCGATAGTCGATCGCCCACACAGTGCCGTCGGGCTGAGGGGCATCATCTTCCGGGTTGTAGGAGTCAGGATTCCAGACGAAGTACTCATGCGGATCACCCTGAGCTTGGGTGAACTGACCACCAACGAAGGATAGATTCTCATCGTCCTGATCAATCCACACAGCGCGGACGTTGCCATTGAACTCCGTAAGGGAAAAGGTATTGGAAAAATCCGTATCACCAAAACCGTGGTAGTGGTCCACATCATCCCCAGCAGACTGCGTGAAACGACCGCCGACAACGACAGCATCTGAAATGCCCGTGTAATGGCCCAGACTGTAAGCGACATCATTCAGTTCAGGGTCGCCAGTATCCGCATCCCATATCCCGAGATCCGGATCCACGAGCGCCATGCGCTGACGGTCCGCTGTGCCCACACCCGGAAAATCAAGGGTGGTGAAGGCACCTGCCAGGTAGACACCGTTCCCCGAGAACAGAAGATCATGAACGGTATCATCCGTACCGGGATCCCAACCCTCAAGCTCCCCGGTCTGACTATCGAAAGCAGCGGCGTTGCCGCGCTCCTCACCGTCGGCGCCCGCGGTCGAAAAGCTGCCACCGACATATAGATGACCATTGGAATTATCAACATCGAGGGCATAGACCGGGCCGTCGACCTGGGCCTGCCAGTCAACTTCGAGATCGCCCGACTCAATCTCGAAGGCGGCGAGATGATCGACCCTATGGCCACCAGCAGCCTGAACATAGCCTCCAAGTGCGGCATAACCATCAAAGAAATCAATACTCCAACCATAGGCGAAGCTACCCTGATGCTCCACCACCGGCACCCAGCTTTCATCCAAAGCGGCGGTATCCGGGTCCAGGCGAGCAAAGGCATGGACTGTGCTATCGGCTACCTGCCGGAATTCGCCAGCAATATAGAGCTGACCTTCGTGGACCGTGATTCGATACACCTCCTCATCAGTCTGAGCATCCCAGTCCGGATCGACACTACCATCCTCCCGGTCGAGCGCAGCAAATCCCATTCTGCTTACACCGGCCACTTCGTTAAAAAGGCCACCCACGAAGAGGTAATCGTTCCAGGCATGAACCCCAATGGCGCTTCCGGAAACCTCCGGATTCTCGAAATCAGAATCCAGGCTACCGTCTGACAGATTGAAGATGGCAACGCCCTCATAGGGCTCACCATTAGCCTCGCTAAATTGGCCGGCGACAATTAAGCGCTCTGAATCGACGAACAGGTCGAACGCACCATCGTTCAGACTGGCTTCAAAGTCCTCAATGACATCGCCGGTCTGGGAATCCAGCGCCGCGATGCCTTGCTGATCGTTGGGCCCGTAATCTGAAAACCTGCCAGCGAGATAAAGTCGATCATCTTCAATCAGGATGCGGAATGCCCGGTCATTCGGAGATTCAGGGCTAAAATCCGTATCGACAGTACCATCCAGATTCAATGCCACGAGATTGGCATGGCTATCATCGCCATCGACCTCACCGAAATCCCCCGTGACATAGAGACGATCTTCGTACATCACCATGTCCAGAGCGAAACTACCGGAGAATTCCGCACCCCAGTCTTCATCAAGACTGCCATCAGGATTCAGGCGAGCAACCAGGGGCTTGTCCACGCCCTGAACGGTTTCAAAGTGGCCGGCAACGAACCACCCCCCCTCAGGGTCCTCAATGACCCTGGAGGCTTTGCTGAGGACGCTAGCATCGAGCTGCACGATCGGGCCAGTTGTGGGAGCACCATCGAGGTCCGGTCGCACAAAGCTCAGCCCAATTGATTGGTCACCGTACATGCCAAATTCGCCACCGACGATCACATGTTCACTGAGAATCACGGTGTCATGAACGGGCCCGGAAAGCTGGAAGCTGGCCGGCGTAGCGACGACTGGAGCAGAAGTTTCGCCCGCAACTCGCTTTACGAAGGTGTAGGCGGCATTCAGCTCAAGGTCGTCTTCCGACACCGATAGACTGTGCTCACCGCCTTCGACATCGACCACCGTGCCGCCATTTTCACAGGCCTGGACATTGGACCAGTCGCATTCATAATCGGTGCTATAAAGAATATCCACAGGCCCGGCCAGGTCCCAATCCAGATGAACCGCGCCTTCGGCGTTGGAAGCGTTGAGGGCCAGTGAGTCGCAGTTGACCTGGAGATCCGTGACATCACTACCTGCCACGACGCCACTGCCATTGGACACCTCACAGAACTGGCCGGACGGTTGCCCATCCACCACAACTTCATAATCACTGCCGTCTTCAATCTCTTCCTCGAAATTGAAGGCGCCATTCTCGCTCAGGGTCAAGGTGTGCTCGTCGTTGAGCAGCAAATCGACGCTGTCATCGCTCAGGCCCTGGAGCTCGCCGCCAACGGTGAAAAAGTCGGGCTCCTCACCAACTGCATCGCCTGGATCACCCTCGCCATCGGCGAGACAGGCACTCAGACCAAAACCTGCGAGCAGCGCCAGTGCCGCTGCCGACCGCTTATGGAAGGAGCACGCCTTTTTAGGCGCGGCCCCATCTTTCACTTCAAATTCCATCTTTGCCTCCCGGCCCTTCGCGGGGCGATCATTCAAACCAAAATCACACGGTTTGCAGCTTAGTTGGGAATTTTGGCGCATTCACCCCCCCGGGCAGGGGGCCCCAATGCCCCCCAGATACCCCCCAAATCAGGTGGGATTGTGCCGGGGTACTGACCATGACGGGGACATGCGGTATGCTGGTCTCCTTGATTTCCAACCGTGAAGATGCACAATGACCGCCCGCAAGGCAGCCATCCACCGCAAGACCCGTGAGACGGACATCCGGGTATCCCTGGACCTGGACGGCAGCGGCGAAGCCCGACTGCGCACCGGTGTCCCCTTTCTCGAGCACATGCTGGATCAGATCGCCCGCCACGGCCTGATCGACCTTGAGGTCGAGGCCGACGGTGATCTGGAGATCGATGCCCATCACACCGTGGAGGATGTCGGCATCACCCTGGGTCAGGCCCTGGCCGAAGCCTGGGGCGAGGGACGGGGCCTGACCCGCTACGGCCATGCCTATGTACCCCTTGATGAGGCCCTGTCACGGGTAGTGGTGGATCTCTCCGGACGCCCGGGACTGGAGTATCGGGTTGACTACCCCCGGGCGCGAATCGGCGATTTCGATGTGGACCTCATCCGTGAGTTCTTCCAGGGGCTGGTCAATCACGCCCGCCTGACTCTGCATGTGGACGGACTGCAGGGTCGCAACGCCCACCATGTGGCGGAGACCGTCTTCAAGGCCTTTGGCCGGGCACTGCGCATGGCGGTGACCGACGACCCACGCATGGGCGATACCACACCATCCACCAAGGGCAGTCTCTAGCAAGGGCAACGGGGAGCAAGCCAGCAACACCGGGCCGGCATGAACAGAATCGCTGTCATCGACTACGGAATGGGCAACCTCCACTCCATGGCCAAGGCCCTGGAGAAGGTGGCCCCGCGCAGCCGTGTGGTGGTGACTGCCGACGCTGACGAGCTCGCTCGGGCCGACCGCATTGTCTTTCCCGGCGTGGGGGCCATGGCCGCCTGCATGAGCGAACTGCAGCGACTGGACCTTGTTGAAACCGTCCGCCGCTTGAGTCGCGAACGCCCCTTCCTTGGGGTCTGCCTTGGGATGCAGGCGCTATTCGGCCACAGCGAGGAGAGCGGCGGGCAGGCGGGCCTCGGCATCCTGCCCGGACGCGTGCGCGGCTTTTCCCCGGAGTTGGCAGAGACTCACGGCCTCAAGATTCCCCACATGGGCTGGAACCGGGCCCGGGCCAGACAGGACCACCCCCTGTGGTCGGGGCTGGATGCGCCGTGGTTCTATTTCGTTCACAGTTTCTATTGTCAGCCTGATCGGGACGAAGACGTGCTGGCCGAATGTGACTATGGGCAAGCCTTCTGTTGTGCGGTGGCCCACGAGAATGTGGTGGCGGTGCAGTTTCATCCCGAAAAAAGCCAGGCCGCGGGCCTCAGGCTGTTGAGCAATTTCGTCGAGTGGCGGCCGGAAACGGGCGCCCGGGGTGGGTCCCGGGTCGCCTGAATCAGTCCGGCTGGCAAAAAGTGGAGGAAGGACCATGCTCGTGATTCCCGCAATCGACATCCAGGATGGGCGCTGCGTGAGGCTTCGCCAGGGCAAGCTGGATGACGCCACGGTATTCTCCGAGGACCCGGCCGAGGTGGCACGCCGCTGGGTGGAAGCCGGCGCCGAGCGGGTCCATGTTGTGGACCTGGATGGTGCCAAGGCCGGCCGCCCGGTGAACGATGGCGTGGTGCGTGACATCGTTGCCGCCTGCGGAGATATCCCGGTCCAGGTGGGCGGCGGCATTCGCGATGAAGACAGTGCCGACGCCTACCTCAGCACCGGCGTGGAATGGGTCATCATCGGCACGAAAGCCGTCAACACCCCCCATTTCGTGGAAGACCTGTGCGTGGAGTATCCCGGCCGCATCATCGTTGGCCTGGACGCCCGGGACGGCAAGGTAGCCATCGACGCCTGGTCCAAGCTTTCCGAGCATGATGTGCTGGATCTGGCCCAGAAATATGAGGGCGATGGTGTCTGCGCCATTATCTTCACCGATATCAGCAAGGACGGCATGATGGCCGGCCCCGCCGTCGATTCCACCGCCGAACTGGCTCGCAGCATCAACATTCCCGTCATTGCCTCCGGCGGGGTCAGCAAGCTGGATGACCTCAAGGCTCTGGCCACTTACCAGGAGGAGGGCATCCAGGGTGCTATCGTCGGTCGTGCGATCTACGACGGGGGCATGGACCTGGCCGAAGCGATCCGCCATTTCCACGGCGACCCGCGTCCAGACGAGTCGATGGTATGACCCAGAGTGACGGGCTTGCCCGGCGCATCATCCCCTGTCTCGATGTGGATCGGGGGCGTGTGGTCAAGGGCGTACGCTTCGAGAACATTCGTGACGCCGGCGATCCGGTGGAGATTGCCCGACGCTACGACAGCGAGGGCGCGGACGAAATCACCTTTCTGGACATCTCCGCCAGCCACGAGGGCCGTGACACCATGGTGGACGTGGTGGAACAGGTGGCCGGGCAGGTCTTCATGCCGCTGACCGTGGGCGGCGGCATCCGCGAGGCGGACGATGTCCGCCGCATGTTGCGCGCCGGCGCCGACAAGGTGGCCATCAACACCGCGGCGGTGCACCGGCCCGAACTGGTGGCCGAGGCGGCGGAGCGCTTTGGCAGTCAGTGCATTGTCGTGGCCGTGGATGCCAAGCAGGTGTCGCAAGCAGAGGAACCCTTGCGCTGGGAGATCTTTACCCATGGCGGACGCCGACCCACGGGCCTGGATGCCGTTGAATGGGCGCAGCGGATGGCCGAGCTGGGCGCTGGCGAACTGTTGCTCACCAGCATGGACCGGGACGGCACCCGCTCGGGCTTCGATCTGGCGCTGACCCGCGCGGTCAGTGATGCGGTCACGATACCTGTGATTGCCTCCGGTGGTGTGGGCAGCCTGGATCACCTGGTGGACGGTTTCATCCACGGCGGTGCTGATGCCGTGCTGGCTGCCAGTATTTTTCACTTTGGCGAGTACCGCATTGGCGAGGCCCGAGAGGCGCTGGTGCGAGCAGGCATCCCCAGCCGTGAGGTGGAAGCGGCATGAACGCGCCGAGCTGGCTCGAGGCAGTAAAATTTGATGATCGCGGCCTGGTCGCGGCCATTGCCCAGGACGCCGACAGCGGCCAGGTACTGATGCTGGCCTGGATGAACCGAGAGGCACTGCTGGAAACCGTTCGCCTGGGGGAGGCGGTCTATTACTCCCGCTCCCGCCAACGTCTCTGGCACAAGGGGGAACGATCGGGCCACACCCAAACCGTAAAGGACATTCGCCTGGACTGTGACGGTGACACGGTGCTGATGCAGGTGGAACAGCACGGTGGCATTGCCTGCCACACGGGGCGGGCCCGTTGTCTTTTCCGGCGCCTGGAAGCGGGGACCTGGAAGAGTACCGACCCGGTGCTGGCGTCGCCGGAATCCATCTATGGCGGGGACAATGACAGATGAGCGATGCCGAAGGCAGTGACATCCTGGCAGCCCTGGACGCGGTCATCGAGGCCCGCCGGCAGGAGGATCCGGAATCTTCCTACGTGGCCGGCTTGCTGGCCGCGGGGCCGGCAAAGATCGGACGCAAACTGGGAGAAGAGGCCGTGGAGGCCCTGATCGCAGGGATCGAGGAAAGTCCGGATGCCCTGCGCGATGAAATCGCCGATCTCTGGTTTCACAGTCTGGTCCTGCTGGCGGCCCGTGGCCTGGACTCACGCGATGTGCTGGCCGAGCTGGAACGGCGTTTCGGCCTCTCCGGGGTCGAGGAGAAACGGCGGCGCCAAAAATGACCCAGGACAAGCCCCCACGCCGTCGGGTCGGCTACAATGTGCCCGTTGATCAAACCTGAGTGGAATTCACCCCCGACCACCCGTGGTCGAGGCATTGTTCCGGGAGCATTCTTATGGGCATTGGCGGCATCGGTATCTGGCAACTTCTGATCATCCTGGCCATCGTCATCCTGCTGTTCGGCACCAAACGGCTGAGCAACCTGGGACAGGACGTGGGCAGCGCCATTCGTGGCTTCCGCTCGGCGGTCAAGGAAGAAGACAAGGATGAGGGGGAAGAAACCTCGGAGCGCCTCTCCCAGAATGAGGAGTCCGCAGACGCGGACTTTGAGCAGGATGAAAAACAAGATCAGCAGAAGCCTTGAGCCCGACTAGCTGATGGGTATCTGGGAAATTCTGCTGATTGCGCTGATCGTTCTGGTGGTGGCTGGCCCGGAGCGGCTGCCGGTCATCATGCGTAATGTCGGTGGCTGGGTGGGCCGCGGCCGGGCCGCGTTGCGGGGCCTGCAATCGGAACTGGAGCGTGAAGGCGAAGAACTGCGCCGAAACGTCGAGAAGCCGCTTGGCGAAGGTAGCGAGGGTGAGGAGCAGGGGCGTGACTGAACAAACGCCGCTGATTGATCATCTGACCGAGTTGCGCAACCGCCTGCTACGCATGGTGGCGGCGGTGCTGCTGGCATTCATCGCCATAGCCCCCTTCGCCCGCCATCTCTTCACCATGCTGGCCGAGCCCCTGGCCAGACATTTGCCGGCGGAAAGCAGTCTGATCGCCACCCAGGTGGCATCCCCCTTTCTGACCCCGTTCAAGATGGCCCTGGTGGCGGCGATTTTCCTGGCCATCCCCTATCTGCTCTACCAGGTCTGGGCCTTCATCGCCCCCGGCCTTTATCAGCGTGAAAAACGGCTGGTATTCCCATTGATGGTGGCCAGCAGTCTGCTCTTCTACCTGGGCGCCGGATTCGCCTGGCTGGTGGTCTTTCCCCTGGTATTCGGCTTCTTCGTCGCCGTGGCGCCGGAAGGCGTCGCGGTCATGACCGATATACACCACTATCTGAATTTCGTGCTCAGTCTTTTCATTGCCTTCGGCCTGGCATTCCAGGTGCCGGTGGCCACCGTGCTCATCGTCCGGGCCGGCATGACCACGCCGGCCGCGCTCAAGAAGAAACGCCCCTATGTGCTCGTGGGCGTCTTCGTCATCGGCATGCTACTGACGCCCCCCGATGTGATCTCGCAAACCCTGCTCGCCCTGCCGGTCTATGCCCTGTTCGAGTTGGGGCTGGTGATGGCCTACTGGCTGGTACCCGGCATTCGCGAGGTGGAGGCCCAGCGCGGGGAACGCTGAGGCGGGACCTGGCCGCAAAAAAAGGGCGCCATCAAGGCGCCCTTAAAGCATTTTAGTCTGTCGTTCAGCGGATTCGCGGATCCAGATAGCGCAGGGCATCGCCGATATGGACATGGCCACTGCGTTCAATATCCTCTCGGGTATAGACCCGCAGCCCGGAAGACGTGGCGATGGTACGACCAACCCGCACACTGTCCACATCCCGGGCAATCCGGCTGCCAGTGATCCGGACCTTACCATTCTCAACCTTGAGAGCCGCAATATCGTTCATCAGCGGCACTTCAGCCTTCTCCTTCTCCTTCTCCTCGGCCTGGGCGCTGTCCAGCCCAAGCCCCAGGGCAAGAAAGACGGCAGCAACGCTGCTGATGGTGTATTTCTTCCACATGAGCCGAAACCTCCCGGCACCTCTGGGGCACCTCCGAATCTGCTTTCGCTGATACTTCGACCATTGACGGATTGTGGTGTTCCCGGCGTCAAAGGGCCTTTGGCCAGACCAAAAGCGTAGACTAGGATAGCCTCTGTGTCTGCCAGTCCCTTCTCCGCACCGTCGTCACTGCCGGATGGGGCGATTGGCCGGCGCCCTGTTATGCTGTGCCTGTCAGCGGCAAAAACGTGATCAAGCGATGCTGGAGAATCTGCTCAAGATGCTGGAAAGGGGCCAGGACAGCGCCATGCTGCGCTTCAGTCTCGGCAATGAGTATCTGCGCCGGGATGCGCTGCCGGAAGCGGCCCAGCATTACCAGGCCGCCCTGGAGCTGGACGCACAGTATTCTGCTGCCTGGCGGGCTTACGGCCGGACCCTGTTGCGCCTGGAACGACTGGAGGCGGCCGTGGAGGCCCTGGAACAGGGCATCCCCGTGGCCGAGGCGCGCGGAGACAAACAGGCTGCGCGGGAAATGCAGGTCTTTCTCAAGCGGGCCAGAAAGCAACTGAGTGAACGGGATCGAGACAAATCATGAATGACGACAATTTCCGGGAACTGACCGAAAGACAGCAGGCCCGGCAGCGCAACGACAGCAGTCTGACTCGGGAATCATGGAAGATCTTTCAGATCATGGCCGAGTTCGTGGAAGGCTTCGAGAAGCTATCGCGAATCCGGCCATCGGTCAGTATTTTCGGGTCGGCCCGCACGCCATCGGAGGAGCCTTACTACAAACTCGCGGTGGACATCTCCCAGCAGCTCTCCGATGCCGGCTTTTCCGTGGTCACAGGTGGCGGCCCCGGGATCATGGAAGCGGCCAACCGGGGTGCTGAGGCGGGGAAATCGCCCTCCATCGGTCTCAATATCGAACTGCCCCACGAACAGGTGGCCAATGCCCATCAGGACATTGAGCTGCATTTTCGGCATTTCTTCACCCGCAAGGTCATGTTCGTCAAGTACGCCTCCGCCTACGTAGTGCTCCCCGGCGGTTTCGGCACTCTGGACGAAATGGCAGAGATCCTGACCCTGGTCCAGACCGGCAAGACACGCCGAATTCCCATTGTCCTGGTGGGGCAGAGTTTCTGGGCGGGTCTTGTGGATTGGTTCCAGTCCCATCTTGTCGGCCAGGGAATGATTTCTCCCGAGGACATGGAACTCTTCCACGTGGTGGACAAGCCCGAGGAAGTATTGGATGTGATTTTTGACCATTACAGTACCCGCTCCTTCCAGCCGTCCGATGCGGAAGCGGATTTGATGCTGGACCTTTGATCTAAGGAGCAATGGCGGCAATGAAATACAAAACCGTGAAGCAATATCGCAACAGCCTCCAGGCTGAAGTGGGAAAAGGCAGGCTGGAAGCGGAAGGCATTCCGGTGATTCTGGCTGGCGTTGGTCTGGGCCCTCTCACCGGTTTCTTCAATCCACGCAGCAATGATGTCCGCCTTCAAGTCCCCGAGGATCGGCTGGAGGAAGCGCGGGAGATCCTGGAGACCGACTTTTCCGCGGATGTGGATGAGCAATGGGATCAGCAATAGTTTTGCTTGAGCGCGTCCCCTCGAAGCTCAATGCCGATCAGCGCTGCCAGAAAGCCGGTGTCAGCAATACCAGGACGGTAAAGATCTCCAGCCGCCCCATCAGCATGGCCACGATGAGCACCCATTTGGACAGGTCATCCAGGATGGTGAAATTGGCCGCCACATCGCCCAAGCCCGGCCCCAGGTTATTGAGGGCCGCGGCCACCGCCGAGAACGCGGTCACCTGATCCAGGCCCGTGGCCATGAGGATCAACATCATGACCACGAAAAGGGCCACATAGACTGAGAAGAACGCCCACACTGAATCCAGGACCCGCTGAGGAAGGATCCGGCGCCCCAGCTTCGCCGGAATCTCCGCATTGGGGTGGATTAGCCGGGTAATCTCCCGCGCGCCCTGGTTTACCAGCAAGCGAATACGGATCACCTTGATCCCGCCGCCGGTGGACGCGGCGCAGGCGCCGACAAAACTACTGAATATCAGCAAAACGGGCAGGAATCCCGGCCAGGCGACGTATTCAGCGGAGGTGAATCCTGTGGTCGTGGCGATGGAAACGGCCTGAAAGCTGCCCTTGATCAGGGCATCCAGACCGGATTCATAGACCTGGGCCAGCAGCAGATAGCCCACGACCAGACTGACCACCAGAGCCTGAATGACTAGATAGGTGCGGAATTCGGGGTCCTGGAAGTAGTGCCCCACGATCCGCCGCCGGACAGCAAGGAAATGAAGGGCGAAGTTGACCCCGGCCAAGAGCATGAAAGCCACTGCGATGAGTTCGATGGCGTGGCTGTTGAAATGCCCGATGCTGGCATCGTAGGTCGAGAATCCCCCAATGGCGACCGTGGAATAGGCATGCCCAATGGCATCGAATGGCGTCATCCCGGCCAGCCAATAGGCCAGGGCACAGGCAGCAGTCAGGCCCAGATAGATGTACCACAAGCCCTTGGCGGTCTCGGCAATCCGGGGCGTGAGGCGAGCCTCCTTCATGGGTCCGGAAATCTCGGCACGAAAGAGCTGCATCCCCCCCACGCCCAGCATGGGCAGGACGGCAATGGCGAGCACGATGATGCCCATGCCACCCAACCATTGGAGCTGCTGACGATAGTAGAGAATCGATTCAGGCAGATGATCCAGGCCCACAAGAATGGTGGAACCGGTGGTGGTCAGACCGGAGACCGCCTCAAAAGCGGCATCGGTAAAACTGATTTCCGGGTTTTCCGACAGCAGCAAGGGGACCGCGCCGGCCAGGCCGAGCACCAGCCAGAAGCTGGCCACGACCACAAAGCCGTCGCGGGTGCGCATGTCCCGGAATTCCCGCCGCGCCGGAAACCACATCAGCAGGCCGGTCCCGGCGACGATCAGGAAACCGACAATGAAGGCGAAGGCGGCGCCGTCCTGATACCACCAGGAGACCCCGATGGGGGGCAGCATGGAGAGGCTGAAGGCCATCAGCAGCAAGCCGAGAATGCGCTGGATCACCTTGACATGCATCAGGCGCCCTCCTCCCCTGGGATGCCCCGCCCCATCATATGAAGGTTACATCCACCTGAAACAGGCGCTCCACATCGGCCACATACTTGCGGTCGACGAGAAAGAGGATCACATGATCCTCGGCCTCGATCACGGTGTCGCGATGACCCATGAGCACCTCATCATCCCTGACAATGGCACCAATGGTGGTGCCGGGGGGCAGAGGAATATCCTCGATCGCCTTGCCCACGACACTGGAAGTATTTTCATCCCCGTGAGCTACTGCCTCAATCGCCTCGGCCGCGCCTCGGCGAAGGGAATGCACGGCGACCACATCACCCCGGCGGATGTGGGCCAGCAGGGAACCGATGGTGACCTGCTGGGGTGAGATGGCGATATCGATGGCGCCGCTCTGAACCAGGTCCACATAGGAAGGCCGATTGATCAGGGCCATGGTCTTGCGGGCGCCCAGATGCTTGGCGAGCATGGAAGACAGAATATTGGCCTCCTCGGCATTGGTCACGCCGCAGAAGACATCCGTGGCCTCAATGTTCTCGTCCCTGAGCAGCTCCTCGTCAGCCGCATCGCCATGAAGAACGATGGTCTTGTCGAGCTGCTCGGACAGCTTTCGGGCCCGGTCCTTGTCCCGCTCGATCAATTTGACGTTGTGGGTCTCTTCAAGCGCGGCTGCCAAACGCATGCCGATGTTGCCACCACCGGCAATGATGACCCGGCGGGCGGGTTTATCGAGCTTGCGGAGTTCGGAAATGACCTGGCGAATGTCTTCCCGGGCGGCGATGAAGAAGACCTCATCGTCGGCCTCGATCACGGTGTCACCCTCGGGGATGATGGCATCCCCCTGGCGATAGATGGCTGCTACCCGGGTATCCAGATCCGGCAAGTGCTCCCGGATGGTACGCAATTCGCTGCCCACCAGTGGCCCTCCGTAATAAGCCCTGACAGCCACCAGACGGACCCGGCCCTCGGCAAAGTCCAGCACCTGCAGGGAACCGGGGTACTGGATCAATCGGCGGATATAGTCCATCACCAGCTTCTCCGGGCTGATGACAACATCCACCGGCATGGCTTCCTGCACGAACAGCCCCTCGGCCTGCACATATTCGGTGGAACGAATGCGGGCGATCTTGGTGGGGGTATGGTAGAGGGTATAGGCCACCTGACAGGCGACCATATTGGTCTCGTCGCTGTCAGTGACCGCGACAATCATCTCGGCATCATCGGCGCCGGCACGCTTGAGAACGTCGGGAAAGGAGCCGAAACCGCGAATCGTGCGAATATCGAGGCGATCCTGTAATTCCTGCAGGCGTTCACTGTCCAGGTCAACGACGGTCACATCGTTGGCCTCTTCTCTCGCCAGATGCTGCGCCACGGTGGATCCCACCTGGCCGGCCCCAAGAATAAGTATCTTCATGCGCTCGCAGATTACGCCTAGGGCGGGAAGGGTGCAAGATCGAAGTGCTGAGTGCTGAGTGCTGAGAGGGCAGTGCCTTCCCACACTCAGAACTCAGAACTCCTCACACCGGTTCAAGATTTGCGTAGGCCAGTACCAGCCATTTCGCGCCCACGCCCTCGAAGTTGACCTGGATTCGGGCCTGGGGGCCGTCGCCCTCCCGGTTGAGCACCACGCCTTCGCCAAAGGCGGCATGACGGACGCGGGATCCCAGGGTGATGCCATCGGCCGGGCGGCCGGCATCCATCAGGCCACTGCCGGCCACGGCGGGACGGCTGACCTGCACCCGAGGCCGAACTTCGTGCAGGCATTCAGCCGGGATCTCGGCCAGGAAGCGGGAAGGCACACCGTAATTCTCACTACCATGCAGACGTCGTCGCTCAGCATAGCTGAGATAGAGGTGCTTCATCGCCCGGGTCATGCCCACATAGCAGAGCCGCCGCTCTTCCTGGATGCCGTCCGGATCCTGAATGGAGCGCTGGTGAGGGAAGAGGCCATCCTCCATACCCGTCAGGAACACCAGGGGGAACTCCAGGCCCTTGGCAGAATGCAGGGTCATCAACTGAACGCAGTCCTCCCAGGCCTCCGACTGGCCCTCGCCGGACTCCAGCGCCGCGTGGGAGAGAAAGGCGGCCAGTGGTGGCAGGGTTTCTTCCAGCGGATCGGGCTCATAGCCCTGGGCGGCGGTGACCAGCTCATCCAGGTTCTCCAGCCGGGCATCGGCCTTCTCGCCCTTTTCCTTGCCGTAATGCCCATAGAGACCGGAGGCCTGGATTACATGGTCCACCTGTTCATGGAGGTCCAGATCGGCCGTATCGGCCGCCATGCCATCCACCAGTTGGGCAAAGCGCTGCAGGGCTGACCCGGCCCTTGAGGAGATGCGACCACTACTGACCAGATCATGGGCGGCCGCCCACAGACTGCCGCCCATTGCCCGGGCATGACTGCGCAGTTGCTCCATGGTGCGCTGACCCACGCCCCGGGTGGGGACATTGGCAACACGCTCAAAGGAAGGATCGTCGTCGCGATTGGCAATCAGGCGCAGATAGGCGAGGGCGTCCTTGATCTCCTGGCGTTCGAAAAAGCGCAGGCCGCCGTAGACCCGATAGGGGATGCTCTCCGCCATGAGCAGTTCTTCGAATACCCGAGACTGGGCATTGGAACGGTAGAGAATGGCAATATCGGAGCGGGCGCCACCATCACGCAGATACTGCCTCAGTGACTCCACCACGTATTGGGCTTCATCGCGCTCATTGTAGGCGGCATAGAGAGTGACCGGCTCGCCCTCCTCGCCCTCGGTCCAGAGGTTCTTTCCCAGACGGTCGGGGTTGTGGGTAATCAGGGCATTGGCCGCCCGCAGAATGAGGCCGGTGGAGCGGTAATTCTGCTCCAGTCTCACCACCAGGGGATCGGGGAAATCCTCGCGAAAGCGCTGCAGGTTCTCGATCTTGGCGCCACGCCAACCGTAGATGGACTGATCATCATCGCCGACAATGAAGGGATGGCCGGTCTTACCGGTAATCAGGCGCACCCAGGCATACTGGATGGCATTGGTGTCCTGAAACTCATCCACGAGCACATGCCGGAATCGCTGCTGATAGTGGCGCAGGATATCGGCATTGTCCCGCAGCAGTTCGTGGGCGCGGAGCAGCAGTTCAGCAAAATCAACCACACCGGCGCGCTCACAGGCCTCTTCATAGGCATGATAGACACGCAGGAAATGGCGCTGGACCGGATCACCATTGTCGGCCACATGACGGGCACGCAGACCTTCATCCTTGCGGGCATTGATAAACCACTGGATCTGACGCGGCGGCCAGCGACCATCGTCGATTTCCAGGGCCCGGAGCAGGCGACGGATCATGCGCTGCTGATCTTCGGCATCGAGTATCTGGAAGCCTTCACGAAGACCGGCTTCGCGCCAATGCAGACGAAGCAGGCGATGGGCCAGACCGTGGAAGGTACCCACCCACATGGTCCCCGCCGGCGCGCTCAGCAGGGATTCGATCCGCCCCCGCATTTCGGCGGCTGCCTTGTTGGTGAAGGTCACTGCCATGACGCCCAGGGGCGAGACCCCTTCGACCTGCATCAACCAGGCAATTCGATGGACCAGCACCCGGGTCTTGCCACTGCCGGCGCCGGCCAGTACCAGCACAGGGCCGGCCGGGGCGGTAACGGCCTGGCGCTGGGCATCATTGAGAGGATCGAGAATTGCGGTGACATCATCCATGGTGGATATTCTAACAGTCCTCGACCTTGGTGGGCCTTCCGTCGCAATATCCTTGCCCTGCGCTGCTCGAATTGAGAGTATGCTCGGCTGCGAACTTGGGTTGGGGAACCCACAGGGGTGTTGAGGGGGCCGACGAAGGAACGCTGGAACTCGCATGATCGAAGCACTCACCCTGATGGTGGCCTTGGCCGCCGGTGGCAGCTGCCCGGCGGCGGCGCCACTTCACCTCCCCGAAGATGGTCTGCATATTGTTGCCCCCGAACAGCTTCTGTCCTGGAGTGAAGATGGGGGGCGGATCAAGGCTGAAAAGCTCATCGAGGCACCCGCCTGCCAGGCGTTCACTGGCGGCCACCAGGATGAGGCCCTGGCCGGCCAGCGAGTATGGCTCAAGCTGAACCCGGAGAAGCTCAACGGGAACCAAAGCTGGGGTATTCGGATCCCCGCTACCGGCTATCGCGAATTCTGCATTCACTGGCCAGTGGCTGAGTCAGACTGGAACAGGCAATGCATGCGGGCCGTGGCCGACACCCAGCCCACCGACCCCACCCGCATCCTGAACGCGCCCCCGAACATGGCCAGCGTGGCACCGCCCGACCTGGATGCAGACCGGGCCATTCTGATCTCCGCCCGTTCTCCCTTTCGCGCCTCGATTCCCCTGCTGGTCGGCCCCGCCGATGCGCTGGTCAGCGGCAACAATCGGCAAATGCTCTTCAATGGAGCCGCCTACGGCGCGCTGGCCACGCTGGTGATCTATGGACTGCTGCTCCTGGGCAGTATCCGTCAGTCGGGCCTGCTGTACTTCTCCGTATACATCGGGGCCTTTGGTACCGCGCTTTTCGTTGGTGAAAACCTTCACCAGCAATGGTTCGGACTCAATGCCATGGAACTGAACCTGCGGGGTCCCTACTTTCTATTGGCATTGAGCTTCCTGGCAGGCAGCTTCTTCCTTGCCCGCTTTCTGCGTGACCGGGACGCCCCCGCCTGGCGGGACCGCCTGCTCTGGCTCGGGGCCACCTTCAGCATTGCCTTGATGATGTTGGCCGGCATTCGTCTGGACTGGGCGCTCTGGAGCTCGGACACAGCGGCGCTCTTGTTTGCCTCGGTGGGCCTGGTGGTTACCGCCGAAGGCGTATTCAATCGCCGGCGGAATGCCGGCCCCCTGCTATTGGGCTTTGTCTTCCTGCTGCTTGCTCTTTGCATTAACGGTCTGGTGCGTCTGGAGTTGCTGCCACCCGTGGGCCTGGGAAGCTTCGACTTGTTGAAGCTGGGCATCCTTGCCGGGGGCCTGAGCCTGGGGCTGGCGGTGCAAAGGGAATTCGCCACGCTTCGGAAACAAAGGGACAGGGCCTCCCTGCTCGCCGATACCCATCAGCGGATTGCCCGCTACCGCGCCGACTTTGACACCACCACCGGCCTCCCGGGTCGCCGGCGCTTTTTTCGTCTGGTCACTGAACGAGTGGCCCACGCGCAAGGGCGAGGCGTGGGCCTGCTGATGATCCGGCTGGAGGGTTTTCGTCGCCTGCGCCACTTCCGCGGCCAGGAGGCCAGCGATGACCTGCTTCGAATCGTCGTTGGCCGACTGCAGGCCCTGGAGACCGGCGGGCGCGTACTGGCCCGGACGGAAACAGACGAATTCAGCCTGCTGTTGCCATTGCCCGCCCTGCACAACGCCGCGGAAAGCCTGGTCGACGCACTCGCTGCCGAGCTGAGCGAGATGCTGCGCGAACCCATTGAGCTTGGCGGCGAGGATATTGCCCTGGAGATGAGTATTGGCGGCAGCCTCTACCCCGGGGCGGCAAACAGTGGTAACACTCTTCTGCGACAAGCGGAAGCGGCTCTGTTTGAAGCGCGCGCCACCGCAGAACGGAGTTTCAGTCTCTACGGACGGACTGATGGGCCGGGCCTGGTGGAACGCTGGGAAATGAGAAATCGATTGGTTCAGGCCCTGGCAGACGATGCCCTCGACATCCATTACCAAACGATTATCGATCTCGATAGCGGCCAGATTCGACAACTGGAAGTGCTGGCACGCTGGCATGATCCGGTCCTTGGAGATGTGCCGCCCTCTTTGTTCATCGGCGTCGCTGAAAGCTTCGGCCTGATTGATGATCTCGGCCGACAGGTGATTGAAAAGGCCTGCCGGCAACTGGCGGCCTGGGAACGCAAGGGTCGCTTCCGTGGGGTACAACTGGCACTGAACCTTTCACCGCTGCAGCTCCGTGATCCCGAATTCGAGCCGTGGCTTGTCCGATTGCTGCGCCGCCTGGAACTCTCCCCCCATCGGCTGAACCTGGAAGTCACCGAGAATGTCCTTGTGGAGAATCTGGCGGCGGCCCGGGTTCAATTGGGACGACTGGCCCGACGAGGCATCGGCATCAGCGTGGACGATTTCGGTGTGGGCTATTCCTCGCTCAGCTACATCCGCGAACTGCCCATCGACGTGATCAAGATCGATCGCAGTTTCGTGGCCAGGCTGGACCAGTCGGCACCGGAGAGGGAGATTCTCCGCAGCATCCTGGATATGGCGGCCAAACTCCAGCTCGACGTGGTTGCCGAAGGCATCGAAAGGGAGAGCCAGGCAGCGTTTCTAAGAGAGAATCACTGCCCCATGGGCCAGGGCTTCCTGTTCAGCCGACCGGCACCGGCGACAGCGATGGAGGGTGATGAACCGGGTCCGGGCGCGGTGGTCTATACTGGACACGCTCCCAACTGACGCCGACTTTCACGGAGGTTTGGCATGCAGTATCCCCGCTCACTGATACTCCTCATCAGCTTGCTCGCCCTTGGCCTGGGCGGCTGCGATGATGACGACAATGATGCCGGTTCGGAAGGACCGCGCTTCGTTACCGAAGTCCATGTCGAAAACACGGCGGGCGAGCGCGTGGACAGCCTGCCGATAGGTCAGGATGCGGTAGTGGTATTGACGGTGAGGAACCGAAGCACCGAAGCACAGAGCCTGACATCATCCGACGCCAGGACCCGGGATTTCGTGGTCCTCGACGACGCCGAGGAGGCCGTCAGGGTCTGGTCTACCCGCCATGGCTTTGATCAGGCTGTAAGAGAAGTAGAATTCGAGCCCTTGGAAACGCGCCGCTTCGACATGGAGTGGGAGGGCCTTCTGGATGACGATGGCCAGCCCTTGCCGGTCGGCCAGTATGAGATCCAGGGCTGGCTGTCGGTCGAGGAAGAAGACGGCATTGACGATCTCTCGCCAGGACAGTTCCGGTCGACCCTGCAACCGTTTGCCATCGAAGGCTGAACAAAGCTACGTTGACGAGCAAGGGGCGTGTCCCGATGGGACACGCCCCTTCTGCTTGTCGCATCTAAACTTCAGGCGCTGGGCCCGAGAACCACGGCATTGAGAAATAGCCGGTCAACACCGCGCCAATAGCCACGGAAATTCAGATCCTCCGGAAAGGCCACCACCCGACCACTGCCCACCCGTTGCTCCCAGGCGAATACCCCGCCGGGCAGCTTGTCCAGGCTCTCTTCCCAGACATGTCCCGCCACCGGGGCGTCCAGGTTGCCGGCATAGCGAATGACTGCATTCTGCGCGGGTGAGGGCGGCCCCTCGGGCGCACGGTAGATTCGATTGGAATTGACCATCACTCGCGGGGCGCGATCAAAACCGGCAGACAACCAGTGGCGCTCGTCGATCTCGGTTTCGAAGAAAGCGCCGGGAACAGCAATGCGGTGGGCCGGTGGCTCATCATCGCCGGTCGCCCAGGCGTCCTCCAGGCCGATCAGCTCCAGTTGCTCCCGGACCAGATCGACGGCATTGCCAATCACCACGAGATTGCCGCCGTCTCGCACCCAGCGCTTTAGCCGTTCCTGGCCATCCTCACCCAGACGCTCGGCGAGGGCGGCGGCGCTGAAGGTATCCGCGATAACGATGGTGGAGAAGGATTCCAGGCGGGTCCCGGCGACGGACTCCACCCGCAACACGGTGCTGTCCAGTCGGTAGGCCTGGTCCAGGGTGTGCCATGCCCAGCCGAAGGAATAGGGATGCATGGGCTGTTCCGCCAGCAGCGCGATTTTTCCCGGTGCCAGATGGAAGGTCTCGGCGCCACCAAGGGCGGGCAGATCGCCGCCGCTGGTGCGACCGCTGTCCACCCCGTGGGCCATCAGGTCGTATTCCGCCACCAGATCGGCGAGTTGCTGTTCCAGGCCCTCATCCTGGCCACCGCGTCGAATAATCACCGTGCCCCGGGAAAAACGCTCGCCACCGGCCTCGAAAGCCCGGGGGCTGACCGCCACTCGGTAGCCGGCATTGCGCAAGCGGTGAGCCAGGGGAATGGCCGCGGTCTGGCGGCCATCCAGCAGCCAGGCATAGTCAGCATCCGGGAGTTCTCCCCCCACCCGTGGTTTTTCTGTGACCGGCTCGGTGGGCAGATTGGCCCCACTGGTGCTTGAGAAGGCCTGGAGATCGAACAGCAGGGGCAGAGACCAGGCGGTGATGTCATAGAAGCGCGGATTCTCGCCCCGGTCCACCCGTTCACGCGCCTCGGCCAGAAAGTCCTCCGGCACCGGCGCATCCGGCTCCAGCAATACACGGATCAGTCGATTACGCGGCTGCTCGGCCTCGATCACGTAACTGTTGGCGGGCAAGGCGCGGGTACCGACGGAGTTGCCCTCCCGGTCACGAAGGCCTCGCAGTCTTACCGATTCGCTGAGACGGGACACTTCAATGCCATTGCGCTTGAGCATGGCCACGGTCTCGGCCAGGATCTGCGGGTCGGCGTCCGGGGTGAGAATATATCGGCGGACCCCGCTGCGGCCCTCATCCAGGGCGCTTTGGTGCCCGGCCAGATAATCTTCAAGCAGTCTTGCCCGTTCCTCGCTGGCCAGGCGAACCGCTGCCCGTGCGGTGATGTACTGCTGCTCTACCGCCTGACGGAAGTGGCGAACGGAGCCGTCACTCAGCTCAAGGGCAAGCCCTCTTGTGGAGCCCTGCTCATAGAGCATGCCCACGGCGCCCTGATAACTGCCCCAGGAGGTGGTGTAAGCGGGATAGAAGTAATTGAAGATATCCCGCTTGGTGTACTCGGCACCGGCCTCATCAAAGGCATCGGCGTAGGCAGCCCCAAAATCCTCGAACCAATCCCAGGCAAAGTCGGGGAAATGGGGATTGCGCGGCCCGGTGGGCGGATCGAAGTAAAATTCGGTGTCATGCCCCATTTCATGAGCATCAATCACCACCTGCGGACGCCAGCTCTGAATCAGGGACATCCGCTCCCGTGTCTCGGGATGGGTATGGGCGAACCAGTCCCGGTTGATGTCGAAGAAATAATGACTGGTCCGAAAGCCCAGGGCATCCCAGCCATCGAAATCATTCGACCAATCCTTCTGCGAGGGATTGGCCTCACGACCGATACGGCGGTGATTGAACATGGCGAAGGCGTCACGGCCATCGGGGTTCAGGGTGGGATCAATGATCACCACCGTATTTTCCAGCCACTCAAGAACCTCCTCGTCCTCGCTGGTGGCCAGCTCTTCCATCAACCGGGTCAGACCGTCGCTGCCGGACAGCTCGAAGCCATGGATAGAGCCGCCAAACCAGAGCACGGCGGGTTGATCGTCGATCTCCGCCTCACCCAGCCGGGGATCCCCCAGACGCTGGGCGCCTGCCTGGATCTCGTCCAGCCGCTCGTGATTGGCCGGTGAGGTGATGATGGCGGCGACCAGGGGGCGGCGCTCGTAGGATTCGCCCTGATGGACCAGCTTGACCCGGTCCGTTTCCCTTTCCAGGGTCTCCATATACCGACGGATGTCATAACTGCTGGCGATGCGTTCACCGAGGGGATATCCGACCACGGATTCGTATTTGGGAGCCTGCGACCAGGCCGGCTGAACAAGAAAGAGGAAAAAGGCGAACAGACCCAGGCGCATTGGGACACGAGACATGGATGACTCCTTATCGACCGGAACCTACGGGGGTTCCTTAGGGAATTCGGGACAACACCGTACAACAACCCGGTGCGGCCCTTACATCCTAGCCGACCCCATGCCGTCGAATTGGTTCCGACGGGCTCCCCTTATCCCGCAGCAATCGTTTTCCCGGCCCAGACGGTGCAAGCACTATCACTCCGTGGTGCGCTAGAACTCGAAGGCAAAGCTGAGGCTGGCGATCTCGGTGTCGTCCTGCTGCTGGTAGAAGGCTGCAAGGGAGTAACCACCCAGATCCAGATCGAAGCCCAACTGGAGCCCGATGGTGCTGTCCACGTCCACATCCGAGCTATCCCTTTGCAGCGTGCCCTGCGCATCACGAAAGCGAGTATTCACAGTGCCGTTCCCGAAAAGCACCGCATTGACGGTGGCATAGGGGGTGAACCCCATCCGGCCATCTGCCAGGGGAATGCGGTTCTGCACACTGAACTGCGCAGAAAGGGTTCCAATGATGGTGTCCGAGCTGAAATCATCACCCCCATCCACATCCACCGTGAAAATATCCGTTCCGAAGGAGCCGGAGTAGGCCACTCCTTCCGGATCGCCCATTTCCATACCCCAACGAAGGTTGAGCACGAACAGGTCAACGAAGCCGGCATCATCTTCACCGGCGGCCAACCCCCCGGAAAAGAACTCCCCCCTCCTGCTTGGTCACATAGGTCACCCCCACCATGGAAAAATCCGAGGGGCCATTGTCGGTGTCCTGCTCAATGGTGAGCGCATTGACACCGATCCGATGCTGACGACCCGGATCACCGTCCTCGGGATCCCAGGGGGAAGTGATCGGAGCGGGTGCGAAACTCAGAGTAATGTCGTCGGCAATGACGGGGGCGGAGAACAGCAGGAATGCGGCGATCAGGCCGATCAACAGTCTCCGTGGACCAGGTAATTCCATCATCGGGAGCCCTCCAGAGTTCAATCACGATCGATTCAAGCTTAGTCCGCGGTCGCATCGGCCACATCACCCATTTGGGTGATCAATTGACGCTAGCAGCTCCCGATCAGCCCAACTGCGGCCCCTTTGCCATGCGCACCGAAGCGATAATTCGCCAGCTCGATCCCAGTCTGAGTCACCTACCCATCGCGCCACGCCCGACGACGGGCAGAGGAGGATGAAAAAACGCCCCGGACCATCTGGTCCGAGGCGAAGCTTTTGAGGGAGATTGCGTCTCGCTTAATTTCGGGTCAATACGCGCCGTGCGAAAAGACCGGCAGCAAACAGCACCAGGAGGGGCAAGGACGGGTCTTTGAAACCATTACCATTACCCATGACGCAACCGGAGCCGGAAGAGCTGCTGCCCTCAGAGCCGCTATCGCCCTCGTCTCCATCATCGCCGTTACTATCATCATCGTCGTCGTCCTGACGATTGATTCGTACATCATCGATGAACACCCGAAGATCGGGATCCTGGCTATCCAGGGCATCGACAACACGGATGCTGAGGCGAACAAAATTATCACCGGCTCCCGGGGTTACCGGCACGGTTTCGAACAGCTCCCAGGTATCCGCCTGGAAAATCTGATCGGTATCGCTGTTGTTTTCCAAAGGATCATCATTATCCAGGGTGGAGTTGATGCGAGTAAGGCAGCTATCCCAGTCTTCGTGGAACTCATACATCAGCGCCACATCAAGACGCTGACCTTCGTTACTGCGCAGGTAGGCGCTATAACTGAACTCCCCGTCGAGGTCGCGAATGTCGACGCACTGGTCCAGATTATCGTCGTTGGCATCTGATGGATCACCGCTGGAGATGTCATCGATACCGCGGAACTTGAATACCCTGTTACCGACGACGGCATCGAAATTCAGCCCACGGTCTTCATTGGGCACGGCTTCGGTTGCGGCACCTCCATCGCTCTGGAGGTCCGACAGCATCCAGCCGAAAGGTCCCTGGTCGTCATCCGGCCACGGCGTACGAACCGAGAAGAATGCGTCCCTTTCAAGGTCACCGGGGAGCTGATCAAAATCACCATTGACCAGCAGGTTGTCACCGTCGTTGATCCCATCAATGCTCAGGACCACATGGTCCAGATAACTCTGCCGGGGTCCAGTGGGTTCAGATCCATCATCGGTCTGGTCACCGGCGCCAATGAAAATGGCCACCGACTGGTACTCTTCGTCGGCGGCACCCTCCAGGATGGCGGTGGCCCACTCCCACGGCTCGATGACCAGGGCTTGGACATGATTTTCCACGGCGGTGCCGGAGCTGACGAGGTCGAAACGCTGGAAGTGCACCTGAGCGCCATCGGCAAGGTCCACCACGTCGTCAAAGAGATCGATGTCTTCGTTCAGCTCGCCCGCACAATCAGTCTCGCTGTAAAACTTCACGGCGAGTTCTACTGGCAATTCGCCGATGCCATCGGTAGCGCGGGGGAACTGGGTCGTGGCGTTCACGGAAAGGCTGAAATCAGCGCCTTGGACGTTGACCGTCGACAGATCCACGCACTGGGCGATTGCATCGTCATCGCCACTCAATGCATTGTCATTTTCGGAGAAGCGCACGACCGTATCTTGATACGCATCCAGATAATCAAAGGCGCTGATGTCGGTGAGAATGGACTGTTCACCGAGATCAAGGATAACCCAGCCCGGCAGGCTGTCCAGCTGGCCTTCGCACATGTCATCGAACGCGGATTCACATTGATCGGCATCGGTTTCGCTCTGGAGCACGAAAGCGCGTTCCGAGACCGAAAAATCACCATTGACAACATGTCCGGCCTGGGATGTGGTGGCGGCGAGTCCCAGTGCAATGGCGGAAGCGAGGGCCCCGCCCCCGAATTTTCCAAAATTCTTTGCTGTGCTGTTCATTTGCTTACCTCTCTTGCTGATGAAACGGTCCGAACAGATCCGGTGCGCTACACCCTGACCAAGGCAGGTTTCACATCCGTGACGATGAGGTTAAAAGCAGGTTTCTTTTGGACCGCCGGGCATCCACCTTGAGACTCACGACCCAATCTGATCCGCTGCCTGTTAGAACTCGTACTGAAAGCGCAAGGCGTAAGCCATGCTTTCCCATGACTTCGGCCCACCATCGACCGGGTCGATGCCACGTTCGGCATCGATGTACATCACATTGAACTTGAGGATGATGTCGTCTTCGGGATACCAATTGAGTGCAAAGGTGTAGTGATCAATCTTCTGTCGATCGTCTGCCACGTGATGCTCCATGGAGTCGGCAGTGGCAAAGCGTGCAGCCAGTTCCCAGGCACCTCGCCCGCCCTTGCTAAGAGGGCTGTCGACGCTGGTTCGTCCAAAATCTCCACTGAAGGCCCGGTAGTTGCGCTGTTCGCCGGTGAGGAACCAGTTGGCCTGGAGGTAATAGCCGGATGATTCCATTTCGGTCACCTCCGGATTGGCTCCCTCAAAACCACGGGACTCCTCGTCCCGAAAGAGTGTCTGTACCAGGTATTCCCCCTGAAGTGAGAACGGGCCTGTACCCCAGGCGGCTTCCAGGGCATATGTGGTCCAGTCGCGAACATTTTCCATATCATTTTCGCCGATCATGCGACCGTCCACGGCGCGGGTGCCAAGACGGGTCCGCATGCGCACCGGGTTGTATTGCCGTTCCCTTCCGCGACTGCGTTCATACTCGTAGGCATTGCGTCGATAGTTGACAGAAAGACCCAGGTGCGACCAGAGACCGGCTTCTTCGTCCAATACGGGTGCGAATGAGGTACGGCCCGCGAAGGACCAGCCTTCACTCACGTCACGATCTCGTGCAACGCCATCACCGCCGAACAGTCCTGCCGCGGCATACCATCGTGGCAGGATGGTTTCATACATCACACCGAGTTCACGGCTGGGTCGATAGGCGTCCACTGGAGCAGCTCGCTCTATGAAGGTGATCCGGCGGGAACTGGTGCTGCTCTCCATGCTGAACGGTTCCTTGAAGTGTCCAACCGCGAGACGACCCTGAGGAAACAGATAGGCGATATAGGCGTTGGCGAAGCGAACTTCGTCATCCCGGAAATCCACCTCCAGCTGCCACTCCCAGTTGTCGTACATCACACCCAGGGCCCCGAGGCGGGCACGCCGCAAGATGGTGCCGTAGCGAGCAATGTCGCCCCGATCGGCTCGCTCGTCGTCGGTGGTCTTGAATGGATTCTCAAGCCAGGCGGCGTCGGCCATTAAACGGCCACGGAAGCCGAAACGGTGTTTTCCATCGGCCGTTTCAATGGCGAACTTGTTCACTCGAGCGCGAATGTCATCGCCGACGACGGGCATGGTCGGTTCATAATCAAAGGACTCGAACCGTTTTACCGGCGCGTCTTCGGCCAACAGGGCATCCGCCCGCTCACGGCTCAGCGTACCCTCCTCGACCAGGGCTTCGATGAGACGGGATTCAGCACTGCTTGCATTGGCCGCGGGTGCACTCATCAATGCAGCCAGGCCAATGCCAATCAGGGAACTGGCATGCTTATTCATGATTTCTCCTTCACGTGCATGGAAGCGCCCGGGTTGACACGACAGCGGCACCGCCGTCCGTGGGTGCGTGGGGCGCGAGGCAAGTCCTTCCCGGGGAACAAGGAAACGCCGCTGGTGGGCAAGCCATGTTAGGCGGTAGAGATTGCAGGGATTTAACGAGAATGTTTCAGCGATTTTTCAGTGGGATGAACGGCGTCTCAGCTGGAAGGCCACGAGCACGATGGTGCTGAGCAGAATGGTCAGGCTGGCCATCGCCATAGCCAGGGAGATATCCCCCTGTTCGAATTGGCTGAAGATGAAGGTGGCGGTGGTGTCGGTGCCGGGCGGCAGCAAGAGGATGGAAGCCACCAGTTCCCGCATGCAAACAATGAAGGTGACCAGCCAGGCGGCACTCAGCGCCGGACCCAGTTGAGGCAGTACGATGCGGGTAAACACTGTGAAACGGTTGGCGCCCAGAACGGCGGCGGCATTCTCCAGATTCACGCTCATGCTTTGCAGGCTGGCATTGGCGTAGTTGAGGGCGTCGGTGATGTAGATGATCACGTAGGCCAGCAGCAGCATCCACACCGTATTGTAGAGATCGAACGGTATCCAGGGCGCGTTCCAGGCCAGAATCAGGGCCACGGCCATGACGATCTTTGGAATCACCCGGGGCAAGGTGGCAATGCCATCCAGCAACTGTTGCAGGAGACCACGGTTGCGACTGCCCACATAGGCGATGTATCCGCCAATCAGAATACAGACGGTGGCGGCGGACAGGGACAGGCCAAGGCTCGTCAGCAGCGCCGAGGCACCCCGGGATCCCGGACTGAGGAGCTCGCGATAGTGAGCCAGAGTCAGGGCGGGGCGACCACCCTGCCAGCCCTCGGCGAGGCTGCTGAGCATCATGGCCAGGTAGGGGACTATCGTGCTAAGCAGGAACAGCAGGGCGACGAAGGCCCAGCCAAGCCAGTGACCCTTACGCCCAATGGGGAGTTGTCTTGCCGGGCCCGGGCGGTAGCGCCCCCCACCGATCCATTGACCAAGCCAGCGACTGCCATAGAGGCCAGCCAGCGCCATCAGGCACAGCAGACTGGATAAGGAAGTGGCCAAACCAAGATCGACCGGCCAGCTGGTCACCAGATAGAAAATCTCAGCGGGCAGCAGCGGCAGATTTGAACGTGTCCCCAGCACGGCCGGAACCCCGAAGTTGGAGATGGCCTCCAGGAAGACCAGCAGACCGGCATTGAGAATGGCTGGCAGCAAGAGCGGCAGCAGAATCAAACGCAGACGCTGCGACAGGCCGGCACCGAGCTGGGCGGCCGCATCATCAAAACGTTGCGGGAGCCGTTCCAGAGCCGCTTCCACCGCCAGCGCCACATAGCCAAAAGAGGCCAGGGCCATGACGGTACTGACCCCCCAGAATGAAAAGAACCAGGCACGCAGGCCGGCCGGCAGTCCCCCGAGGAAAGCGTCTGCAAAGCCCCCCTCCTGCATGACGAGAATGTAGGACAGCGCGGCGATGTAGGGCGGTGTCATGATGGGAAAGAGGAGGCTGAGCCGCAGCCAGAGCTTTCCGGGGATGTCAGTACGGGCCAGCAGGAAACCGCAGGGAATGCCAATCACCCAGCTGATCAGGGTCACGCTGCCGGCCCACAGCAGGCTGGTGCCGATCATGGCGCCCAGATCCGTGGTTTCGGCGATGCGTTGATAGGGCTCGAGGAAGCCGCTCAGGGAGCCGCCGAGAATCTGCGGGAAGACGCTTTGCAGAAAGAGAATGAGCAAAGGATAGCCGGTCAACAGCAGCAACAGACCCAGGCAAAGGAGCAGGGGCAAACGCTGCAGAAGGAACGCTTGCCTGACCATCACGGCGTCGACTCCGCAGGGATCACTTCCGCTCTTTCCACACGAATCTGGAAGCGACGCAGGATGGTCGCCTGTTGCTCCCATGCCGCGACCGGATCCACATCAAAGGTGGCGGGTGCCTCGGCGTGTCGGCGCAGTGCGCTTGGCTCGACGCCTGTTCTCGCCGGCAGAAGATGTTGCGCCGCAACCGCTTCCTGCATGGCTTCACTGAGATAGAAGTCGACAAAATGTCGAGCCAGCTGGGGCACCGGCGTATCCGCCAGGACGGCGACGGGCCGTTCCACCAGGGCCGAGCCAGACGGTGGGTAATGCATGCGAATATCCGCACCGGCGTCGATCTGACGATAGATCAGGTAATCGGCGGCCGCGAGTATCACGTCATAGGTTCCGACTACCAGGCCGCTGATGGCCTGACTGTTGGCAGCCGAAAAAATCAGGCCATGCTGGCGGGCGGCACGGAAATCGTCCCGCGCGGCCGCCTCGCCCCGTTGCAGACTGTAGGCGACGAGAAAGTCACCGGCCGAACCGGAGCGGGAAGGCGAAGGCATGGTCACCCTGCCCGGCCCCTCGCCGGCGAACACGGTCGCCCAGTCGAGGTTTTCGTCCTTGTCCGCTCGCAGGGCCATGCCGACCAGTGCCGCCGAGGTGGCAAAGTAGTACTGATCCGGGTCGTGCCACTCCTCACGACTGTCTTCCCACCAGTCGGGATTGGGGTAGGCCAGCAGGCGGCCGTCCTGTTTCAGGGCCTCGGCGGCCGAGCGACTGGCGAAAACGACCACATCCGCCCGTGGCCGATAACGCTCCGCTTCGAGACGGGCCATTACCTGTCCGGTGGTGGCGGCAAACAACTCGACACGTACGCCTTTCTCCGACTCGAAGGCCTCTGCCACCTGTTCGGCCAGCACGCGTGGCCCGGCGGAATAGACCACCAGGGTCTCGTCTTGATCCTGCTGGCTGCAGGCAATGACCAACAGGAGAAGCAACAGCAAGGAGGTAGCCGTCAGGGGATGACGCGGAAGGGACATGGTTGATGTCAGTCAGGCAGGAAACGAAGGGCGTTGCGGGGAAAGCGCACCCGCACAGTGGCGCCTTCGCGCACCGGCCCGTCCGCGATGCCACGCAGGGTATGGCCGTTCTCCAGTTCGGCGAAGGCCTCATGACGATCACCAAGAAAATGCATCTGCCGACAGATGGCCGAGAGTTCGATCACATCATCCCCGGGGCAGCAGGCACTCTGACTGATGCAGACGGCTTCCCGGCGCAACATGCAATTGCCTTGTGCCGGGAGACGCTCGGCCTGACCGTTGAGGGACAGGCGCAGGCCACCCTGGACGGCGACCTCGTTGGCCTGGCGCTGATAGGGCAGGAGGTTGGAGCTCCCCAGAAACTCCGCCACGAAACAACTGGACGGTTCGCGATACACCTGTTCGGGCGGACCAATCTGTTCGATGCGCCCACCTTTCATCAAGGCGATTCGATCACCCAGGGTCATGGCCTCGGACTGATCGTGGGTGACATACACCGATGTCACTCCGCTGTCTTGCAGCAGCGCCCCGAGTTCCGTTTTCAGGTCCTCGCGCAGGCGAGCGTCCAGGGCGGAGAGAGGCTCATCGAGCAAGAGCAGTCGCGGCTGCACCGCCAGGGCCCTGGCAATGGCCACCCGCTGCTGCTGCCCCCCGGACAGCTGTTCCGGTTTGCGGTCAAGAAAATCACTCATGCGCACCCGCGCCAGTGCCTGCTCCACCTGCTCACGAATGCGTGAGCGATGAGCGCCGCGAACACGCAAGCCAAAGGCAACATTCTCCGCCACGGTCATGTGCGGCCACAGACTGAAATCCTGGAAGACCATGGAGAAACGACGATCCCGCATGGGCCGGTGAAAGCCCTGGGCCGGTGCATCCAGAACCTCACCATCGCAGCGAAGCTCACCCTGGTCCGCCGCCAGCAGCCCGGCAATGATGTTCAGCAGGGTGCTCTTGCCACAGCCCGACGGCCCCAGCAGGACCAGGCACTCACCGCGGTCGAGAGAGAAATCGATGCCATCCAGCACCGGGTTGCCATCGAACTGCTTGTGAAGCTGATGACATTCGAGGAAGACGGACATCATGACCTCCGGAAATACCTGCCGTGCCGAACCGGGGAAGATTCGGGCAAAAACCGACGGTCGAGGATGCCAGAGGGGCCTTTCAGTTTTATGACAGGGCCATGACGGGAGACGGCCGTTCGTCGGGAACTGTAACGGTCAGATAGGGTTCAGACAACCGTGCTTATTTCGCTTTCCCGGATACATCAGCAACTTCGGAGGCACTTGAAGGTTATAAAAGAAAGCCCCGTTCAATCATTGAACGGGGCTTTCCCGGGACGCTTTCCCTGTACTGGCCAGCGAAAGCGGTGCCTGGCAGAGGGCAGAAACTCAGCCGGTCTCGCGCATTTCCTTGCGAGGCCCATGTTCCAGGGCGTCACGCACGGCCTCGATCATCAGATCGACCTCTTCGGAGGTGATGTCAAAATGGGGCGTGAAGCGCAGGGAGTTCTCGCCGCCGTGGATCACGCCCAGGCCGCGGGTACGCATGTACTCCTCGGTGGAGCCGGCGCCGTAGCACTTGTACTCGCCGCTATCCAGTTCGCAGGAGAAGAGCAGACCGGTGCCCTGGACCTTGGTGATCTTGCCCGCCAGCTCGGTCTTCAGCGCTTCCAGCTTGTCCACGCATTCCTGACCGCGATCGCGGATGTTGGCGCGCAACTCGTCACTGATGGATTCCAGCACCGCCACGCCCACGTCCATGGCGCGCGGATTGGCGGTCATGGTGTTGCCGTAGATGCCCTTACGATAGAGGCTCGCGGCACGCTCGTTCATGGCCAAGACGGACAGGGGATACTGACCGGCGTTCAGGGCCTTGGAATAGCTCTCCATGTCCGGACCGTCCAGCTTCTCGAAGCCGGGGTAATCGACAATGGACAGACAGCCGGTGGCACGCAGGCCGGCCTGAATGCTGTCCACCAGCAGCAGGGTGCCATGCTCACGGGTCAGCTCTCGAGCGGCCTGGTAGAACTCGGGGGTAATGGCCATGCCGGGATTGCCCTCACCCATCACCGGTTCGATGAACAGTCCCTCGATGAATACGCCATCCGCCTCGGCCTGGGCGAACCTCGCCTTGAGGTCCTCGACATTGTTCACTTCCACGGTCACCAGATCCTCATCGCGGTCGCGGAAGCTGGCCAGATGCTTCTGATAGGTGCCGCGACTGGAGTCGGAGAACTGGGCCGGCCGATCGGTACGGCCATGGAAACCGCCCACCAGGGCCATGCGACGAATCGCCTTCCCGGCATGGGGGCCACCCTCATCGGTGGCGATCTTGGCATTGACGTCAGCGATACGGGCCGCCACGGTCACGGCCTCGGAACCGGAGTTCATGCACAGGAAGCGATCGAAGGGGCAGTCGCCGCCGCGGGCATGACCAATCTCGCGTTCCAGGGCGTCCACCAGGCGGCGCTGACTGAAATTGGCGGTCATGATGTTGGCCATGACGTGCGGCCGGTTCATGGCCTCAAGCACCCGCTCGGGGGCATGGCCCATGCCGAGCATGCCGTAGCCGCCGTTGTCATGCAGCACCGCACCCTTGGCGGTCACGATCCAGGGCCCACGGGCCGCCAGGGTCACATAGGGATTGACGGCATCATCGGGGTAGAAATTGACGAAGCGCCCCTGAATTTCCTGGATCTGCTGCTCTTCATCCAGGTTCAGCATGTCACCGTAGTCACCCTTGAGCTCGGCGAACACCGCCAGCGCCTCGTCCACGGCCTGGACCAGCAGTGGATCCTGCTCGGCAAAACGACTGATCACATCGTCGGACAGCCCACTGGTGAGTGTAGCGCCGCCCACGGCGCGAATTTCCCTGAGTTTGTCGAGTACCGACATGGCTCCGGCCTCTCTTCTGTTGGGAACCCTGAAGCAAACAGACTCCGGGTTCGGTGGCCCCAAAAACAAATACCGGACGGAATGCTCGAACGACTGGGGCCTGCTGGCCCCGCGCCCGGAATCCGCCCGGTTCGTGTACAATCCTCGCTGTTCGGCATGGCGCCGAAGACCTTGTAGAATACCGAAAAACGCCCCTTATGTCCAGGCAAGCCGCTCCCTCCTGCCCCCTCTGCGACACCCGCCAGGGCCGTCTGTTCTGCATCGACGCCCGCCGGGGCCGCCGCTACCGGCGCTGCCCGGATTGCCGCCTAACCTGGCTTGACCCCGAGCAACGCCCCAACCCGGCCAGGGAAAGGGCGGAATACGCCCTGCACCAGAACGATCCGGCCGATCCCGGCTATCGGCAGTTTCTCTCCAGGGTGGCCGACCCGCTGCAACAACAGCTGCAACCGGGTTCACAGGGCCTGGACTACGGCTGCGGCCCGGCAGCGGTCCTCGCGGACATGCTCACCGCCGCCGGCCTGCCCACCACGGCCTATGACCCCTGCTTCCGGGCAGAACCGGCGGCACTGTCGGGACGCTATGATTTCATCAGCTGCACCGAAACGGCGGAGCACTTCTTCCACCCGGGCCGGGAATTTCGCCGACTGACCGAGCTGCTGCGACCGGGCGGCGTGCTCGCGGTGATGACCGGCCGACTGACCGAAGACGCCCGCTTCGCCCGCTGGCGCTACCGTCACGACCCCACCCACGTCTGCTTCTACCGCGACGAGACCTTCGCCTGGCTGGAACAGCACGTCGGCTATTCCCGTGTCTACCGCCGGGGTGATGTATGGATCGGTCGGCGGCTGGCTTGAGGGTCAGGGCGAGGGAATGATTGTAAGCAGTGTGCGTTGGCTTTCGGCTGGCGATTGCCCTTTGACGAGGGTGACGGGGGCGCGTTCCGGCTGCGGGGCGGTAAGCTCCACATCGCGAATGAATTCGCTCCCACGGTGCCTGTGGCGCAGGCTGAAGCCGCCGTGGGAGCGGATCTATCCGCGATTGACCGGGCTGAATCGAAAACACTCTCCCAGATCTTAAAGGCAGCCTATGCACATAGGCCCTCATACCATCAAAAACTGGATACTTTCGCTCCCTTCCTTAGGCCTAGCGTGACATGTGGGCTAATGATGGGCCCAGCAGTTGGTGGGCCCATCATCTGGTCACTTTGCTGTTAGTCCTATGGCTCGTGTGTGGCGCATTCGACCCATTGCGCCAGGATCTCATCCGTACTTTCCACGCTGGCAGTAAACTGGTAACACACAGTGATATAGCGCCCACCAGGATTTACATGTGGACCTGTTTCAGTCACATCAACTCCGCTTATTCCACCGAAATTGAAATTCGAGTTTGGATCAATGATCTGCCCATCAGCCACGGCCTGCTCTAGGCGCTGACGACTACAGTCATCTAACTCACTGCGATCATGTGGCTCGGTCAACCACCCCTCCTCGCCATGTACACGGCTGAGACTTGGATCCAACTCCATTGTTACGCTCAACTCTCCATCAGTTGAGGGCTCCAAGACAAACCTAAAAGCAAGAAAGTCGGGATCATCCGAAATGCTGGCCCAGCCATTACTGCCATCTTCCATGAAGTCGAAATAAGCTCTCCAATGCTCTTCCAGCTCAATGCTTTCTTCTCTCTCAAGGTCAAAATTCAACCCTGCGCCCAAAGGCCCTGCATCTATCGACAGCCAACCCCCACTAATTGCTAGTGTGACGCCATATCCTGATAAGCGGTCCTCGTAAGCTGATTGGAACTCCGAAACTGCCTGCTCTTTCAATTGAGTCAGCTTTGCGTGATCGCCCAAGGCTTCTAATGCGGTCCCACTAGGGCATGCGATTTCATCGGAATCACTCACCCCGATACTTAATGGCCCGTAAGAAGGCGTGTTGCCGTTCGGCTGCAAAAACTCGGCCATCCGCATTTCAACGTCTTCGATCATAGCCAAATATTCCAGATACAGGCCCCAGCCCGTGCGGATTTCCTCAGCGGTCGCAAGACTGATGTCTGCAGAAACGACCAAGAACTCCGCTTGACCAACACCGGGAAGGGAATAGTGGACGTCAAATGCGTACACCTCCTGCTGGTCGGGCTCAAACAGGAACAGGGTTTCATCTGGAATACTGCAGGCTGGCGCGAGACCAGGTTCGCCATATCCGTCTTCATAGCTGGAAGCCCCACCACTCGCCGCTTCGCACTTAACTTCAGCGATAGCCTTGGCCTCCTCAAAAGCGGCATCACCGTCAACACACTGGCTGCAGACATGAACCCGCTCGACCGAGGCGGCAGAGGCTTGCGCAATACAGAAAAGGCCAATCAGGATGGTGAAAACAGCAATCACTTGGATGGCAGGATTGAACCCGTCTTTCATCTCCCCCTCCATTCTTCTGTACTTCTGAGGTTACCACCCTTATACCAAAAGCCCGTAAACCCTGGGCCTTATATCCCATTGTAATGAGCCTCCCGCAGGCTGACAAGACACTAATGCATTGCAATACTCGAACAGGCTGTAGACTGATCACTATGAAAACGCTTCATCACACTCGGGCTTTAACGGGCGCCATACTGCTGCTGACCTTCGCCGCGCTGGTCTCGGCCTGCGGGGGAGAGCCGGATGATCCGGAAACGCAAGTGCGGGCGGTGATCGCAGCGGCCGAAGAGGCGGCCGAGGATCGCTCCACGCGACGGCTGATGCGCCATATATCCGAGCGCTACCAGGATGAGTCCGGCCATGACAAGGACGGCCTGCGCGATCTGGTTCGGGTCTATTTCATGCGCCATCAGAATCCGCGCATCCTGAGCCGCATTCGTGACATTGATCTGGTCACCAGCGTGCGTGCCGACGTCCGTCTGCTGGCCGGCATGGCCGATACCGGCGGGGGCCGACTGCAGGCCGATGCCTTCGATATCACCCTGACCCTGGATCTGGAAGAAGACGGGGAATGGCGAGTGATCCGGGCCGAATGGCGCCGGGCGGGACGCGATGTGGAATGGTGAGCAGCGCCACACAGGAACACGACTTTCTCGATCCGAAAGCCCTTGAGCGTCGCTGGCAGGATGCCGACAGCCGGATTCTGCCGATCTGCGAGGAGCGGGTCTTCCTCGACTGTCGGGAAACGGCGGCCGGGCCCATCCGCCTGCTGGCACCCCGCCGGGCCGAGGCATCTGAACTGCTGGATCATGCCGACACCCCGGTTTGGCTGGGGGAATGGGATGGCGCGCCCTGCTTCGCCGTGCGCCTGCGCCGATTCACACCACGGCAGCGGATCCCTGGGGGTGACTTTGCCGAACTGCGCGCCATGGCTGCCGATCTCAGCCGGCAGGACTGGCAGTGGCTGGCGCGGGCAAAATCCCTGATCCACTGGCACGATACCCACGGTTTCTGCGGCCGCTGCGGCCATCCCACCGAGCGCGGGCCGGCCGGCCTGTCCCGCCAATGCAGCAACCCGGACTGCGGTCGACGGCATTTCCCCCGCACCGACCCGGCGGTCATCGTTGCCGTATGTCACCAGGACCGACTGCTGCTGGCCCGCCAACCAAGCTGGCCCGCCTCTCGTCGCTCGGTGCTGGCGGGTTTCGTCTCGCCCGGCGAGACGGCGGAGGCCGCTGCCATCCGCGAGATCCATGAGGAGGCCGGCCTGCGGATCGCCCCGGCCAGCCTGCGCTACTTCGACTCACAGCCCTGGCCCTTTCCCGGCTCCCTGATGCTGGCCTATACAGCCGAAAGCCGGGATGCGACCATCCGCTGCCTGGATGGCGAACTGCGCGATGCCGAATGGTGGCGCCGCGAGGACCTGCGCACCGCCGTCGCCGAGCAAGGCCTGCAGTTGCCCACCCACCACTCCGTGGCCCGTCGCCTGATCGAGGACTGGCTGCAGAAAGGACAGTAGATACCATGGCCGACTCCCAGGGGCGCCGGCGTCGACAGGCCCTCGCCGAAAGGACCTATGTCGCCCTCAGTGGCGACCGCAAGCGACTGGATCTCACTCCCGATCAGCGCGATCCCCATCTGCCGGGCAATTACTTCATGAACCTGGGCAATGGCGCCGCCACCCGTCTCGCCGATCAGGTCGCCGGCCCCGCCGTGGTCCTGCCCTGGCTGCTGGGCGCCATGGGCGCACCGGCCGCCCTGGTGGGGCTGCTCATGCCGGTGAAGCAGACCGGCAAGCTGATTCCCCAGCTGGTGGTGTCCGGCTGGATGCGGCGTTTTCGCCTGCGCAAGGGGTTCTGGTTCTGGTCCGGGGTGATTCAGGCCCTGTGTCTGCTGGGCATGATTCCGGCCGCCGCCCTGCTGCCCCCAACCGGCGCCGCCCTGGCGGTGGTGGCTCTGCTGGGCCTGTTCAGCCTGGCCGGTGGCATGGGCAGCGTGGCCTTCCAGGATGTCACCGGCAAGACCATTCCCAAGGGACGGCGCGGTCACCTGATTGCCAACCGTTTCGCGCTGGGGGGCATGCTCACGGTGGTGGCCGGGCTGCTCCTGACCCGTTACATCGGTGAGGATCAGGCGGAATACGTTTATCTCGGCCTGATTGCCTTTGGCGCCGCCCTCTGGGTGCTCTCTTCACTGGCCGTAGCCCGCATTCACGAGATGCCGGGCGATGCCGAACCCCATGCCCGGCGTTTCACCCAGGAAGTGAAAGCCGGGCTGAGCTGGTTTCGCCGCATCCCCGGCTTTCGCTGGTTCATCCTGCTCAGGGCCGGCCTGCTGGGGGTGGAGATAGCCACCCCCTTCTACATCCTTCACTCCCAGGAAGTGCTCAACAAGGATCCGGCCAATCTGGGTCTTTTCATCCTGGCGGTCGGCGTGGCCCATATTGTCGGCAGTCTGTTCTGGGGCGTGATCGCCGATCGCTCCTCAAGGGCCGTGCTGTTGTCCGCGGCCCTGCTCGGACTGGCCGCCGGCGGCATGACCCTGGCCACCGCCGTGCTGCCCTCCGACTGGCTCAACGTGGTCTGGTACATGGCCATCTTCGCCCTGCTTGGACTGGGTGAGTCGGCCGCCAACATTGGTCGCAAGACCTGGCTGGTGGACGCCGCCCCGCCGGCCGACCGGCCCACCTGGGTGGCCTTCTCCAACACCGCCATCGGCGGGGTGGCCCTGGCCGCCGGCTCCCTTGGCCTGATCGGCGACTTAGTCGGGCTCAACGCCATGGTCATGACCCTGATGGCCCTGATCCTGCTCGCCCTGATCGCCCTCACCCGCCTGCCGGCACCGGAACAGGCAGTGGATGTCAACGGCGATCCGGCACGCACACTCTGATCCGGAGGCGTCAGGGCCTCTGTTAAACTCTGTCGTCTTTCGATCCAGCGGAGACCGCCGTGAGCGAATCTGTCGAGGTCAAGGTGCGCGACCCGGAACAACTGAGCAATCGTGCCTATGCGGTGCTGAGCGGGGATGATCAGACCGATCGCCTCTGCCAGGCCATTCCCGAGTCCGCCTGCACCAATCTGCCCCGCAACTATCTGCTCAATGTGAGCAATGGCGCCAGCAGCAAGCTGGCCGAGCAGGTGGCGGGACCCAATGTGGTGCTGCCCTGGCTGTTGGCCGCCCTGGGTGCGCCGGCCTTTCTGATCGGCCTGCTCATGCCCATCAAGCAGGCCGGCTCCCTGCTGCCCCAATTGGCCATTGCCGGACTGATCCGCTCGGTGGCCCGGCGCAAGTTCTTCTGGATTTTTTCCGGCCTCACTCAGGCCGCCTGCCTGCTGCTGATGGTCCCGGCCGCGGTCTTTCTCCCTGCCCACGAGGCGGGCTGGGCCATCGTGATCCTGCTTGCCATCTACGCCATCGCCAGCGGTACCGCCTCGGTGGCCTTTCAGGACGTGGTCGGCAAGACCATTCCCAAGGGACGCCGGGGGCGGCTGCTGGCCAACCGGGCAGCCATTGGCGGCGCCCTGACCATCGCCGCCGGCCTGCTCATCAATCAATATATCGGCCGCGGCGAGGACATGGTGGTCTACCTTGGCCTGATCTTTCTGGGCGCGATCCTCTGGTTCCTGGCCGCCGGCCTGTTCGGACTGATCCGGGAAGAACCGGGGGCCACCGCCGGCGGTCGCAATGCCATTGATGAGGCGTCTCAGGGCCTGCGCCTGCTGCGGGAGCTGAGCGGCTACCGGCGCTATCTCATCGCCCGCACCCTGTTGCTCACCGTGGAAGTGGCAACGCCGCTGTTTGTGCTCTTCGGCCAGGGCATCCTGGAAGCCGGTGCGGTGGGCCTGGGCACCTTCGTGATTGCGGTGGGCGTGGCACAGGTGATCGGCAGCCCCTTCTGGGGCAAGTTCTCCGACGCCTCCTCGCGCAAGGTATTGTTCTGGAGCGCCCTGCTGGCCGCAGCGGCCGGTGTCCTCGCCCTGCTGGTGGCGGTGCTGCCCGAGAGCCTGCGCACCGCCCCGGTCTATGCCCTGGTTTTCGTCCTGATCGGCCTGGCCGAGGCCGGCGTCCGCCTGGGCCGAAAGACCTGGCTGGTGGATGCCGCTCCCGCCGCTGACCGGCCCACCTGGGTCGCCTTCTCCAATACCGCCATCGGCATGCTCACCCTGGCAGCCGCGGGGCTCGGCCTGGTGGCCCATGTCTTCGGCCTCAACGTCATGATGCTCTGCATCATAGGCCTCTGCCTGGCCGGTGCCGGCAGCGCCTGGCTCATGCCCGAAGCCGCCGATGCCGAAAGAGAGGCTTTGAGCAAACAAGCGGAGTCCGCTTCATGAATGAAAGAAATCTGGAAATCCTGCTCATCATCATCCGTGCCCTGATTGCCATCTGCTCGGGCATGGTGGCTGCCATGCTCTGTCTGGCGGCGGCTTTCTGGCTGCAGGCGGAAGTCATCCAGCCGACCAATGACGTCCGCGCCTCGGCCATCAGCTTCCTGCTGCCCTTTTTCGTCGGCGGTCTGATCACCGCCGGGGTGCTGCGCTGGCAGCGTTACCGCAGCGCTCTGCTGCTGGGCCTGGGCTTTGCGCTTGTTTATCTTCTGATGTTCATCCCCGGCTGGCTGGGTACCGAGGAAATTGGCGCCGGCCTGATCACCGGCCTGGTGCTCGGTGGACTGGCGCTGGCGCTGATTGGCGCCTCCCTGGGCTTCCGCCTCCGGCAGCTCATCACCCGACAATGAAAGTCCCCCGACAGACCCTGGCGCTGGCGGGCTTCGCCCTGCTGGTGCTGACCTGGGGTTACAACTGGGTGGTGATGAAGATCGCCCTGGATTACAGTCACGCCCTGGACTTTGCCATCCTGCGCAGCCTGGGCGGCATGCTCTGCCTGTTTCTGATCGCCTTCGTGGCCGGGCAGGGCTTCCGCCTCACCGCCCCCTGGCATGTGCTGCTGCTGGGCCTGGTGCAGACCACCGGATTCACCGGCCTGGTGACCCTGGGCCTGTCCATGGAAGACGCCGGCAAGACCGCCATTCTGGCCTTCACCATGCCCTTCTGGGTACTGATCTTCGCCGCCCTGGTCCTGGGCGAAAAGGTCCGGGACTGGCAGTGGCTGGCGGTCGCCTTTGCCCTGGGCGGACTGATCCTGTTGGTGGGGCCCTGGGACCCGGCCCTGCGCGGTGCCGGCAGTCTGCTGGCCATCGCCGCCGGGGCCTGCTGGGGGGCCAGCGTGGTGGTGGCCAAGCGCATTCCCATGCGCGACCGCTGGGAGCTGATTCCGATCACCGCCTGGCAGATGCTGCTCGGCGTCATTCCCCTGCTGCTGTTGCTGCCGCTGGTGGAGCGCCCACCCATCGACTGGGATCCGGTCTTCATCGGCGCCCTACTGTTCAACATCCTGCCGGCCAATGCCCTGGCCTGGCTGTTCTGGCTCTACCTGGTCAGCCGCCTGCCGGCCGGCGTCACCGGCCTCAATGCCCTGGCCATCCCGGTGGTGGGCATGAGCGCCGCCTGGCTGCAACTGGGCGAACGCCCCACCACGCTGGAAGCCACCGGCATGGCCCTGATCCTCACCGCCCTGGCCATCCTCAGCCTCCGTGGCCTGTGGCTGTGGCGGCGAAAGCAACGCGTTATGGAGGCGCGCAAATCCCCTTGACCGCCGTTCTGGCCTGACACTGGCGCCACCACCCGGCTATCATGCATCAATGACCGAGACTGTCGAAGTACCATTCTGGCTGCTGGCCGCAATTGGGCTGCTGGCCCTGTGGGTGCTGTTGGAGCGCCTGCTGCTTCCCAGCGTGCGCTGGTTCTTCCGGCGCCGGGTCAATCTCCTCATCGATCAGCTCAACCGCAAGCTCAAATTGCGCCTACCCACCTTTTCGCTGACCAAGCGCCGGGTACTGGTGGACCGCCTGGTCTACGATCCCCGCGTGCTGGAGGAGATCCGGGCCCATTGCGAAAGCACCGGTGCGCCCTGGGACGCGACCCTGGAACGCGTGGAACGCTATGCCCGGGAGATCGTGCCGGCCTTCAATGCCTACTTCTATTTCAGCCTGGGCCGCCGCTTTGCACGCTGGCTGGTGCAAAGGCTCTACAAGGTGAGGCTATCCCCAAGAGGCACTAGCGTGGTGGAAGGAATCGAAGGTGAGGCCAGCATCGTCTTCGTGATCAACCACCGCTCCAATATGGATTACGTCCTGCTCGCCTATCTGGCACAGAAGCAGGCCGCGCTGTCCTATGCGGTGGGGGAATGGGCCCGGGTCTGGCCCCTGCAACAGATGGTCAAGGCCACGGGCGCCTATTTTGTTCGCCGTGGCTCCAACAGCGCCCTCTACCGACGGGTACTGGAACGCTATGTGCAGATGGCCGTGGAGGGTGGCGTGGTCCAGGCGGTGTTCCCGGAGGGCGGCCTGAGCCGTGACGGCGATTTTCGCGAACCGCGTATCGGCCTGCTCGATTACATGCTGCGTGAACATGACCTTGACGCGGCCCGCGACATCGTCTTCATTCCGGTCTGCATCAACTATGACCGGGTCATTGAAGACCGGACACTGCTGGATGAGGCCGGCAAGCGGGCGGAACGGAAATCCGCCGTCTCGGCGGTCTGGGGAAGCCTGAAGTTCCTGGCCCGGAGCCTGCGTCGGCGAAGCCGGGGACAGTGGTATCGCCTGGGCTATGCAGCCGCCAACTTTGGCGAGCCCATCTCCGCCCGCCAATGGGCGAGGACACGGGGTGTGAATTTCCGTGATCTGCCACGCCGGAAAAGGATCGATATCACCCGTGAATTCGCCGACCATCTGATGTCCGCCATCGCCGACGTCATGCCGGTCACGCCGGTCTCCGCCCTGGCCTGGCTATTGCTCAGCGATTCAAGCAGTGCCTGGACACGGCAACGCCTGGTGGATGGGTATCGCCAACTGCTCGACAGAATCGCAAGCCGTCATGGCAATACCTGGGTAGTCCGCCGGGATGCCGACTATGCGGTGGATCTGGGTCTGCGGATGCTTACCATCCGCCGACTGCTGGCGAGCGAAGATGACGGCTATAGAATCCGTGAGGGAGAAGCCCCGGTATTGCGCTATTATGCAAACGCCATCCGTCATCTGCTGGAGGAGACTGAGACGGCGATTTTATCCAACACGCAAGCCACCTGATACGGCGAGGGCAGTTCCATGAAAAATGCATCCAAGCAATCGGCCTGGCTGACGATACCGACACTGGTGCTGCTGGCCCACCCCCTGCAGGCCCAGGTCTGGCCACCGCAGCCGGAATGGCATCTTGGAGTCGAGGTCGGCAGCACCCAACTGGATGTCAGCGAAGAGGACTTTCGCATCTATCAGAGCGACACCTCATTCGGGGTCCGCGCCGGTTGGTCAGTCACCAGCAATGTGGATCTGGTTGCCGGTTATCTGGACATGGGGCGCTTCGATACCGTGCTGTTCGAGGATGAAGTGGACGAGGACGGCGACACCCGCCGCGTAGTGGGAGGCTTTCGAACATCCTCGGCCACCGCCTGGACGGCCCATGCGGAACTGAACTACGAATTATTTGGATTCCTCCATCCCAGCGTGGGTCTGGGCGTGGCCCGCTGGCGCCTGGACATCCCGGATGGCCAGCACAGCGATACCCAGGATACCGCTCCCATACTGCGCCTGGCGGTGGGTTTCGAACTTGGCGGCAACACCCGCCTGGACATCAGTGCCCAGCGGATTGGTCGTTTGGACGCCAGAAGCGGCGGCCTGACTCTGCGCTTTGATTTCTGAGGAAGCCTATCGAATATGTGCCTGCTTGTTGTCGCCTGGCGTCGCCATCCCCGTATCCAGCTCCTGGCTGCCGGCAATCGAGACGAGTTCCATCAACGACCCACTCTGCCTGCCGCGTTCTGGCCCGACCGGCCGGAAGTGCTCGCGGGCCGGGATCTGACCGCCGGCGGTACCTGGATGGGTGTCAGCCGAGGGGGACGTTTCGCCGCCATAACCAATGTGCGGGAACCCGGCGCCGAACCGGGCCAGGCTTCCCGCGGTGACCTGACCGCAGACTTTCTGGCCGGCCATCAGCCCGTGGAGGAATACCTGGAAGGGGTCGCTTCCCGGGCGGAACGCTATGCCGGCTTCAATCTGCTGGTGGCCGACGGTGAACAGCTGGGCTATTTCAGCAACCGGGATCCCGGCGGCATCCGTCTGCTGCCACCCGGTGTGCATGCGGTCAGCAACCACCTGCTGGATACCCCCTGGCCGAAACTGAAGCGGCTCAAGGATGGTTTCCAGCGCTGCCTGTCCGCTGATCGATTGGATCGCGCCTCCCTGTTCTCGATTCTCAATGATCGTGAACCCGCACCAGACGAAGAGCTGCCCAGGACCGGGCTCAGTCCCGCCCTGGAGCGCCAGCTCTCTGCCCCCTTTGTTCTCGGCGAGCAGTACGGCACCCGCTGTGCCACTCTCTGCTGGATGGAGTCGAATCGAGGTCATGTCAGGGAACGGCGATTCAACCCCAAGGGACAAACAGAGGGTGAGTCGGGCTTTGATTTCACCATAGAAAGGGTTTCGGAAAGACATGGCAAGGAATGAATCAGCCGTCGCACCCTATGGAAGCTGGATCTCCCCCTGGACGGCGGAGGCCATCGCCCGGGGTGGTGCCAAGCTGGCCCAGCCCCAATGCCATCAGGGCCGGATCTACTGGCTGGAGAGTCTGCCGGACCAAGGCGGGCGCACGGTGCTCCAATGCTGGCACGATGGCAACAAATCCTGCCTGACCGCCGATGGCTACAGTATCCGCTCCCGGGCACGGGAGTATGGTGGCGGAGCCTGGTGCCCGGACCACCATGACGGTCATTTCTTCATCAACGACAGTGATCAGGGTCTCTATCATTGCCGCGATGGCCGGGTCCGCCTGGTGACAGGGATCGATGGCCTGCGCCTTGCCGATCTGCAATGGGATCCGGTCCGATCCCGCCTGATTGCGGTCTGCGAGGACCATCGGGAACCCGGCACCGAGCCTTCCAGCAGCCTGGTGGCAGTGGATGCAGAAACGGGCCGGCTGCAGACCCTGCTGGGGGGCGCTGATTTTCATGCCGGGCCGCGGCTGTCGCGGGCCGGCGATCAACTGGCCTGGGTGGAATGGGACCATCCCCACATGCCCTGGGACCGGACCCGGCTGCGAGTGGCCCGCCTGGATTCCCCGGGCCTGCCGGAAGCGGTCGTAACCATCGCCGGAGAACAGGCGGAAGCGATCTTTCAACCGGAATGGGGGCCTGACAATGGCCTCTATTTCGTCAGTGACCGCGAGAGCGGCTGGTGGAACCTCTATCGCTGGGATGGCGGGGGTATTGAGGCGGTCACCGACGACATGGCCGAGTTCGGCATGCCCTGGTGGCAGTTCAACATGCGAAGCTGGAGCTTCTCCCGAGACCGAAACATTCTTGCTGCGCGCACGGCGGACGGTCTCTGGTCCCTGGTCGGCATCGGTGATGAGGGCATGACCGAACTCGATCGGGAGTGGAGCACCATCCGTCATGTCCACGCCGAGGGTGATCTGGCGGTGATGCTGGCCGGCCGGCCCGACCATCCCCTGGCGGTGGTGCGGATTGACCCCGAGCGAGGCCCGGTGGAGGTATTGGCCAGCGCGGCAGCCCCACCGGGCCCTTCGCTGCCGGTCAGCAGGCCCGAGTCGATCAGCTTTCCCACCGGCGACGAGGAGCTGGCCCACGCCCTCTACTATCCGCCGGTGGGGAATGGCCACCAGGGGCCGGCGGATGAGCGTCCACCGCTGCTGGTGAAATGCCATGGCGGGCCCACCGGGGCCACCGAATCGGCGCTCGACCCCAAGATTCAGTTCTGGACCAGTCGCGGCTTTGCCGTGGTGGACGTCAACTACCGTGGCAGCACCGGCTATGGCCGCGCCTTCCGTCGCCGCCTTTACGGGGGCTGGGGGGAACTGGATGTGGCCGATTGTGTGGCCGCGGTGGATTATCTGGCCGACCGGGGGCAGGTGGATCCGGCGCGCTGTCTGATTTCGGGCAGCAGTGCCGGGGGCTACACGGTACTGGCGGCGCTGACATTCACAGATCATTTTGCCGCCGGTGCCAGCCATTACGGCATCGGCGATCTGTTCGCACTGGATGCCACGACCCATAAATTCGAAGCCCGCTACACCCAGCAACTGGTGGGGCCACTGCCCCAGCGCCGCGACCTCTGGGATGCGCGCTCACCCATTCGCCATGTGGAACAATTGCGGGCCCCGGTCATTTTCTTTCAGGGCGACCAGGATAAGGTGGTTCCCCCGGATCAGGCGCAGGCAATGGCGGATGCCTTGCGGGACAAAGGCATCCCGGTGGCTCATGTACTGTTTGCCGGGGAAGGACACGGTTTTCGACAGGCCGAGAACGTGGAAGCCGCCCTGGCCATGGAGCTCCACTTCTATGGGCGGGTTCTTGGCATTGCCATTGCAGACCCACCCCCCGAACTGAGGATTGAAGGCCTGTGAGTGGCCAGCTCGCCAGGAGTGCCTCCCTGTGCCTGCTGCTGACGCTGCTGCTAGCGCTTGCCGCGGCACCAGCCCAGGCCCAGTCCGTGCGCATTGAAATCGAAGGCCTGGAGGGCCAGCCAGAACTCCGGGAGAACGTACTTGCCAACCTCTCCCTGCAGCGTTACCGGGACGACGCCATGGGCGAGCCCCGTCTGCGTCGTCTTCACGGCCGGGCCACAGGCGAGGTTCGGCGCGCCCTTCGTCCCTTCGGCCACTATCAGGCCGAGGTGGAATCAGAGTTGCGCCAGGAGAATGACCGCTGGATTGCCGTCTATCGCATCGAGCCGGGGCCCCGGGTCCAGGTGGAATCGGTGGAGGCACGGGTGGAAGGCGATGGCGAGGATGACCGGGCATTCCAACGCGTCCTGGAGACCTTGCCGATCCGGGCCGGTCAGCCCCTCAATCATCAACACTATGATCAGGCACGGAACCGTCTGCTGGAAGTCGCCAGCCGTCACGGCTATCTGGAAGCACGCTGGCTCGAGCGGTCCCTGATGGTGGATCCGGTGGGGGGCACGGCGAGGGTCCGTCTGATCATGGAAACCGGGCCCCGTTTTCGTTTCGGCGAGACTCGCATTGAGCAGGATATTCTCGACGACGCCTTTGTCCAGCGCTATGTGCCCTTCAGTCCCGGTGACCACTACGATGAACAGAAACTGGTGCAGCTCCAGTACGGCCTGTCCGACAGCGAGTATTTCAGTTTCGTACAGATCCAGCGCGACATGGACAACATCGATGAAGAGGGTCGCGTGCCGATTATCGTGGAGACCACCCAGCGGCCCAAGCATCGCTATCAGGCCAGTCTGGGTTACGGCACCGATACCGGCCCACGCTTTGGGGTTCGCTGGGATTACCGGCGGATCAACCGCCGCGGTCATCATGGCGCCCTGGGCTATAACATTTCCCAGGTCCGTCGGGCCGTCGAGCTTCGCTATGTCGTGCCGCTCGCCAAGCCCACCCGGGAACGTCTGACCTGGGATGCGAACGCCATCCGCGAAGACCGGGGCGACGACCTGGAAAGTCGCCGGCTGGAGCTTGGCGTGGGGCGCACCACCCAGTGGGGCAGTTGGCAACGCACCCATTTCCTGCGTTATGAACAGGAACGGTCGATCTTTGGCCCCGATGAGGAGTCCCGCTCGGAAATCGTGGTGCCGGGGATTCGCATCACCCGCACCCGCGCAGATGACCCCACCCTGGCCCGCCGGGGCCTTTATCTGAAGGGCGAAGTGCGTGGCGCCCGCGAAGAGGCCTTGTCGGATCTCAATTTCTTTCAGGCCCGCATTCGCGCCAAACGGGTGCAACCGCTGGGCGAAGACTACCGCCTGCTCGCCCGCCTTGAGCTGGGTGGCACCGGCACCGAAAACTTCGACCAACTACCGCTCTCGCAGCGCTTTTTCACCGGCGGCGATCAGACCATCCGGGGCTACAGCTTTGAGGAATTGAGCCCGGAAGGCGAGGATGGCCGGAAATTGGGTGGCCGCTACCTGGCGGTTGCCAGCCTGGAGCTGGATCGCCGGATCCGCGGGCCCTGGCATGCAGCTGCCTTTGTGGACCACGGTAATGCCATGATGTCCTTCTCCGAGCGCCTCGAAACCTCGGCCGGAATGGGTATACGCTGGGCTTCTCCAGTGGGCATGGTTCGGCTGGATGTGGCCCAGTCAATCAGCGACACGGATCGCAGTCCCCGATTGCATTTGAGCGTGGGTCCGGACCTGTGACAAGGATACGACAGAAGAAGATTGGCTTTCGTGGCTGGCTGGTGATCAGCACATCGCTGCTGTTCACCCTGCTGGTGATGCTGGTCTTTTGGCTGTTTTATACCGAGCCCGGGCTGCGCTGGACCCTGGAGCAGGTCCGTGCCCACGCGCCCGGTGAGCTCCAGTATCAGCGGGTGGAAGGCCAGCTTGCGGGACCCTTGAAGGTTGAAGACCTGACCTGGCGGGATGACTACCTTGAGGTCCATGCCGAGCGGGTGGCGCTTGACTGGCGGCTTGGCCTATTGCTGGCCCGCACCCTTCGCGCTGACGAGCTCTCCATCCACGGCCTCTCTGTCTCTGTCCTGGAACGGGATACCGAGGCGGCCCCCTCGGATGACTTTGAATTGCCGGAGATTTCCCTCCCGCTGCGACTCAGCCTTGGGCAACTCGAGCTTGAGCGGGGGCGGCTTCGCTTGCCGGGAAGGGACGAAGCCCTCGAACTGGATCGATTGAGGGTTTCCGGCCGTTATGGGGGCAGTCAGCTCGAGCTTTCCGAGCTGTTGCTTGCCAGCCCCTGGCTGGATGCCGAGGGGGCACTGTCGGTGCAAACCGCTGGAGACTGGCCACTGGACCTGGATCTCAAATGGCAGCTTCGCTGGCCGGAATTACCCGAAGCCAGGGGACATACGGTGCTGGAAGGCGATCGCCACCGTCTCAGTATCAAGCAATCATTGGAACGTCCCTTTGTCCTGTCGCTCGAGGGGCAGGTAATTGAGCCGCTGGACAGGCTGGGCGTTCAGCTTTCATTCCAGTTTCGAGAGCTGATCCCGGATCAGCTCCACGCCGAGGCGCCACCCGGCCAGCTCAGTGGTCAGTTCCGACTGAGTGGGCACCGGGAGCGACTCCGCCTGGAAGGTCGTCTGGATGCGGTGGACACGGACTGGGGTGATGTCGGTTTTGAGGCGAGTCTTGCCTCCAATCTGGATCTCGATTGGCTGGATCTGAACCGGCTTGAGCTGGACCACCAGCGCCACCCGCTGCGCCTCCGTCTGCAAGGCCGGGTAGATGAACCGCTTGCCGAGGCCCGGCGCGTCGACCTGGAACTGAACTGGTATGAACTGCAATGGCCGCTGGACGATGAGCCGGACTATCAATCCGCTCAAGGTGAACTGGCCTTGCAGGGTGGCATTGACGATTACCGCGGCCATATGAACAGCCGCTTTCACTGGGCCGGACTGAACGACATCGGTCCACTGGGCGGCAAACTGTCTGGGGGATTCGAGGGTGACCTGAGCTCAGTGTCACTACAGGCGCTATCGCTGCGCCTGGACCAGGGGAGCGCGCTGGATTTTGACGGCGATGTCAGTTGGGCCGAGGACGATCCATTCCTGCGCGGGCAATTTGATCTGCGGCGTTTTGACCCGGCCTTGGTGTCGCCGGACTGGCCGGGGCAGCTGGATGGCCGGGGACAAATCGATGTGGTCTGGCTGGCTGAGGCGGAAAGCCTGTTCCTGAGCCTGGATGAACTCAGCGGCGAGCTGGCCGACCGCCCCCTTCGGGCCAGTGGTGTGCTGGATTACCGCGATGAACGCCTGCAGCTTGAGAACTGGGAGATGGAATCCGGAGACAGTTTCCTCCGCGCCCACGGCAGCCTCGCCCGCACCCCGGATGTGGATGCCAGTGATATCGAGCTGTCGTTGTTTGTCGATGAATTGGCGGACTGGCCGCTGCAGGAAGCCAGTGGCCAACTTCAAGCCGATGGGCGACTGAGTGGACGCCTGGATGAGTTGAACGTCGCACTGACCCTGCAAGGACGGGCGCTGAGTTACCAGCACTACCAGCTGGAGCAACTGGATCTGGGACTGCAGCTCGCCAACGGCGGGGAAGACGACGGTGACCTTGAGCTTCGGGTCCAGAATCTGATGGTTGACGAGGACTTGATTCCCGATCTGCGGGTAGAGGCCGATGGTCGGCGCAGTGATCATCGCCTCAGTCTGCAGCTGGAACATGAGCTCGGCGGGCTTGGGCTTAGCCTTGCCGGTGGCCTGGACCGTGAGTGGCAATGGGATGGGGAGTTGGTGGATCTGCGAATCCATCAACCGGCCACCGGTAACTGGGGCTTGCGAGAGTCGGTGGCGCTCTCTGCCGGCCCGGACGGTGGCCGGCTGGAACGCCTTTGCCTGCGTCGGGAGGAACAATCGGGCCGCATTTGTGCACTGGCCGAGGCCGATGCCAATTGGCACTGGGGGGCGGAAGTGGACGGTGAAGACTTCCCGCTGGCCATGTTCATCGACCCCCAGGAAACCGGCCTGGATGTAGACGGCGAGATGGGCCTGCGCAGTTCGGTGGAAGATCGGGGCGAAGGCCTGCGTGCGGAAGGCCGGCTCGAATTCAGTCCCGGCAGGATCAGTCAGACGGTGGATGGCCAGGCGATGGATCTGCTGGCCATTGAGAGCGGCACGGCGGACTTTGACTGGACCCCAACTGCGGCCAGTGCTCGACTGGCACTGTCGCTCAGTGACGAGGGCTTCGTCACCGCCGATCTGGCATTGCCGGAAGGGCTGGAGGGCCCCCTGGAAGGGCGGCTGGACGCCCGGATCCTGGAACTGGGCCTGTTGCCGGTACTGGTTGCGGAAGTCGGCCGCGCCGAAGGGCAACTGCGTCTGGGCATCAACCTTGCCGGGACGCTGGCGGATCCGCTGCTTAATGGTGAGGTGGCGGTGGAAGACGCCTCGGTGGCCCTGCCGGACCTGGGTATCACCGCCGAGGCGGTACAGATTGGCTTGACAGGTGACATGAACCGTCTCAACCTTGACGCCCGCGCCGAGTCGGGTGGCGGCGAGATTCGATTGCGGGCCGACCTGAGCCGGCCCAATGGCGACTGGGTAGGCGAGGCCAGCCTGAGGGGGGACCGTTTCCTGGCCGTCTCCGTGCCGGATGCCCGGCTGCGAATCAGCCCGGATCTGGATCTGCAGGTGTCAGAACAGCAGAGGGTGGATGTGGGCGGTTCCCTGCATGTGCCCTGGGCCCGAATCACGCCCGGTGACATCCGCATGCCGGTGGCGGTCAGCGAAGACGAAGTGGTCATGGGTGAACTGGGTCAGCGGAATCGTGACGACAACGAGACGAACGGCTGGCGCATTTTCACTCGGGTTCGGACCACCCTGGGCGATGACGTGGAGTTTGACGGCTACGGCCTCAGCGGGCGCCTGAGCGGCAGCGTGACCGTGCGGGACGAGCCGGGCGCCATCACGCGAGGCACCGGCGAGCTTAGCGTCGAGGAGGGGCAGTACATGGCCTGGCGGCAGCGGCTGGGGATTGAACGGGGGCGCCTGTTTTTCAGCGATACCCCCATCAATGACCCGGCCCTGGATATCCGGGCCGTGCGTCGGCCTCGGGGCGTGGTGGTGGGGGTCAATATTCGCGGTACCCTGCGCGAGCCTAATCTGGAAATCTTCTCCGACCCGCCCATGCAACAATCAGAGCAGCTTTCCTATCTGCTCACCGGCCGTCCCCTGACCGAAGGGGGCGCCGGAGAAATGGATCTGATTCAGGAGGCTAGCCTGGCCCTGCAGATAGCCGGCGGGGCCGCGGTGGGGCGACAGTTGGGTCGCCGATTCGGCGTCGACACCGTCACCATCGAGGCGGGCGACTCACCGGAAGAAACCCAGGTGGTATTCGGCGAGTACCTGTCGCCACGGCTTTTCATCAGCTACGGGATCGGCCTGTTCGAGGGCTCCAACATTTTCCGGATCCGTTACGAAATCAGCAGCCGATGGTTCCTGGAAGCCCAGACCGGTGACCGCGGCGGCGCCGACTTCATCTACAGCCTGGAACGCGGTTGACGGGACGACGAACGAAGAAAGCAGTCGGCTTTCTGGCGTTGCTGGCCCCAGGCCGTTAGCCCTGACTGAACAAGCGCTCAGGGTGCTTGAAACTCTTGAACTCGAGGGCATTGCCGGAGGGGTCGCGGATGAAAAAGGTGCCCTGTTCGCCCGCCTCGCCCTGGAAGCGGATACGCGGCGGAATCAGGAATTCCACACCCTGCTGACGGAGTTTGTCTGCCAGGGCCTCCCATCGGGGCCAGGGCAGTACTGCACCAAAATGCCGGACGGGGACCGCATCCCCATCCACGCTGTTATGCGCCTCGACCTCCGCCGACTCGGACACATGGGCGCTGAGCTGGTGACCGAAGAAATCAAAATCAACCCAGCGTTCAGCCTGGCGGCCGACGGAGCAGCCAAGGGTCTCTTCGTAGAAGCGGCGGGTGCTGTCAATATCCCTGACCGGGAAAGCCAGGTGAAAGGGCACTGGGTTGGCGGTCACGGTCTCTCTCCTTGGCAGGGTCGCTTGCTTAGCTATCCAACTGCAGGGCCTTGCCCGTTTCGCTGTCGATGGGTGCGGCGTCATCCAGCGTGCGAATACCGTCTATGTCGGCGTTAAGAACGGCCTCACGCACGGCTCGGACTGCCGCCGGGCGGGGAAAGGTTTCCCGCCAGGCCAGGGCGATCTGTCGGCGCGGAGCGCGGCCCGCAAAGGGACGGTCACAGAGGAGTTCCGCCTGTTCGCTACCACCATACCAACGACCCAGGGAACTGCGCGGCACCACGGTAATCCCAAGGCCGCTGGCAACCATGTGGCGAATGGTTTCCAGACTGGAGCCCTCGGTGGTGCGCGCAGGCTTCTGGCTCTCCTCCCGGCCATTGCACTCCGGGCAGGCGCTCAACACCTGCTGGCGGAAGCAATGACCGTCCCCCAGTAACAGCATGTTTTCATCGGCCAGTTTGCTTGGAGGAATGCTTGCCTGGCTGCTGAGATGATGTTGACGGGGCATGAGGACGCTGAAATCTTCCTCATAAACAGGCCAAAGGGCGATGCCGGGCTCACTGAAAGGGGGGCTGATGAGAATCACGTCGAGTTTGCCTTGGCGCAACTTCTCGCCCAGCACATGGGTGTAATTCTCCTCGATCACCAGGGGCATCTCGGGGGCGCTCTTATGGAGCGGACTGATCACATAGGGCAGAACATAGGGGCCCACGGTGAAGATGGCGCCGATTCGGAGCTGCCCGGCAAGCTGATCCTGTCCGGCCCTGGCCAGCTCCACCACCCGATTGGACTCGGCAAGAACCTTTTCAGCCTGGCTGATGACCCGCCGCCCCACATCCGTGGGCACGACCCGGCTGGATTGACGCTCGAACAGGGGTACGCCCAGCTCATCCTCCAGCTTGCGCACGGCCACGCTAAGGGTGGGTTGGCTGACGAAACAGGCCTCGGCCGCACGACCGAAATGCCCCTCTCGAGCCAGGGCGCTGATATAACGGAGCTGGGTCAGGGTCATGAATCGTCGCCGCCTTCCCGGGCAGAGGTGCTGTCATCGTCTTCCGAGCAATCCACGCCCAGGCCCAGGGCTACCCGATTGAGGAAGTTGAAGTAGGCCGCCAGCAGATTCATGTCCAGGATATCCCGGTCACTGTAGCCCACGTCCCGCAGCTCCTGGATGTCTTCGTCCGTGACCTGACTGGGTGATGTGGTCAGCTTGAGGGCATAGCTGAGCATGCGCGCCTTCTTGTCAGGAAGATCAAGAAACTGAAAATCGGACACCATGCGGCGCAGCCGGGAATTGTCCTGCTCGTAATGGGACAGGGCCTCGGCGTGATGGCGGACGCAATACCCACAGTTATTTGCCGCCGATACCACCACAGCAATGCTCTCCCGGTCTGCCCGGGACAAGCCGCTGCGGCCAAACATCAGATGGGTATAGAGCGACATCTGCCGCTCCAGGGCACCGGCATTAAGACTGTGCACCCGAAGTATGCTGGCGATCTTCTTCTGCTGGGCGTCCAGTGCCTCGTATGCGTCCTTGAGATCCCCGCTTGCCTCGGATTCCTTGATGGTGTCTATCCAGGCCATGGGCTCATTTCTCCCTCGGCGACGGTCTCTGGCAACTGATGGTGCAGCGGGACCGGCATGACGTTGACCACCCCTTCCAGCTGCTGCATTCTGTGCGCGGCAACGGATTCTGGGACCCATTGTACGCCTGTTGCGCGCCCATGCCATAGCGGGCACGCCAGCGGGTCCACAACGGCTTGGACAGGAGGATGCGGTCATGGGATCCCGCTCACGCGCCGTCAGGCGTTTCGATTTCGCCCCCGGCGACCGCCTTGCCGACAAATACGAGGTGATTGAACGCCTCGGCCGAGGCTGGGAGGGAGAGGTCTACAAGGTCCGGGAGCGGGCAACCGGGATCGAAAGGGCGGCCAAATTCTTCTATCCCGAGCGGAACATGGGCAATCGGGCGGTGGCCTATCATGCCCGCAAGCTCAATCGGCTCCGCCATTGCCGCATTCTGATTCCATACCTGACCCATGATCACGTCAAACATGAAGGGCGGGATGTCCCCTTTCTGGTCTCGGAATTCGTGGAAGGGGAATTGCTGGAGGACTTCATCTACCGCCGACCGGGCAAGCGCTTGCCGCTCTTCGAAGCCCTGCATCTACTCCATGCCCTGGCCGCCGGCCTGGAGGAAATTCATCGCCTGCGGGACTATCATGGCGATCTGCACAGCGAAAATATCATCGTTGCCCGCCGGGGCATCCATTTCGAGGTCAAACTGATTGATTTCTATCGCTGGAAGACCCCCACGAGCGAGAATATCCGCGAAGATGTGCGGGATATCATCCGGATCTTCTACGATGCCCTGGGCGGGCGACGACATTATGCGAGGCAGCCTCGGTTGGTGAAGGAAATCTGTCTGGGCCTGAAACGCAGTCTGATTGCCCGGCGTTTTCGCACCGCGGGCGCCCTCCGGCACCACCTGGAGAATCTGGAGTGGGAAGACTGAGCGACCGGCTGGGGCGGGAACGGATAAACGTCAAAGAGCAGGAGTTGGTGATGGTTGACTATGGCCGCTTTCCAAATACGCGCATGCGGCGCATGCGACGGGATGACTTCAGCCGGCGGCTCATGCGAGAGAATTCGCTGACGCCGGATGATCTGATCTATCCCATGTTCGTGCTGGATGGCGAGGCCCAGCGCCAACAGGTCCCCTCCATGCCCGGGATAGAGCGCCTGTCCATCGACGGGATCATGCGCGAGGCCGAGGCACTGTTGGAACTGGGCATTCCGGCCATTGCCCTGTTTCCGGTGGTGCCAGCCGAATGCAAGAGCCTGGATGCCGAGGAAGCCTGGAATCCGGAAGGCCTGATTCAGAATGCGGTGGCGGCGATCAAGTCCGAATACCCGGAACTGGGGGTGATTACCGATGTGGCGCTGGACCCCTACACCAGTCACGGCCAGGACGGGCTGATCGATCATCGGGGCTATGTGCTCAATGACGAAACTACCGCCGCACTGGTCAAGCAGGCCCTCTCCCATGCCGAAGCCGGCGCAGACGTGGTCGCACCCTCCGACATGATGGACGGGCGGGTGGCTGCCATCCGCCAGGCCCTGGAGGCACAAGACCACCGCAATGTTCGCATTCTGTCCTATTCGGCAAAGTATGCTTCCAGCTTTTACGGTCCCTTCCGAGACGCGGTGGGCTCCGGGGCGGCCCTGGCCGGAGCGGACAAGAAGACCTACCAGATGGACCCCGCCAACAGCGACGAGGCAATCCGGGAGATCGCCCTGGATCTGAACGAGGGGGCCGACATGGTGATGATCAAACCGGGCATGCCCTATCTGGATATCGTGCGGCGAGTGAAGGAACACTTCGGCGTGCCAACCTTTGTTTATCAGGTCAGTGGCGAGTACGCCATGCTGATGGCCGCGGCCGAGAACGGCTGGCTGGATGAACGTGAGGTGGTTCTGGAGTCCCTGACCAGCATCAAGCGTGCCGGCGCCGACGGCATCCTGAGCTATTTCGCCCGCCGGGCGGCGGAGTGGCTGCGGGAGGAATGAAGAAGGGTTGATCCAGTACGTGTTCAGAGCCGCTTGAGTACCAGCTCCCGGGCCAGTAATCGATTGTTCTTCTCATGAAAGGCGCCGTTATGCTCGAGGCGGAGCCCGGGATGGTTTCGATATTGCGCCAGGCGGTTTTCATCGACTGCGACGGAAATCAGATCCGCCAGTCTTTTACGATTCTGGCGAATGCTGTTTGAGAGTGTCTCAAGCGCCTGGTGCTTGCGTGTTAAGGGCTGCTCCACGGCCGGGCCAAACAAGGACGCCACACTGTCCAGCCATTGGCGAAGGGCGGATTGTCCCGCCTCGGACCGTGCCAAGGCTTGCAACGCCGCCACCTCCTGATTGAGTCCCTGCCGCAGGGATTCGGCGCCAGGGTTATCGGCCAGGGCCCGCAGGCTGGCTCGGCTGGGGTGTTCACCCATTTTTTCAGACAAGGCCTTGGCCAGAGCAATCAAGCCACGCTCAGATAGCGCCCGGTCGGCCAGCCCGGCTTCCTCTCGTGCATCCCGCAGAATGATGGAGTCGGGATGATGACAAAGCAGATAGGCCTCGCAGCCGGGTCGCAGGATGCGCGCAAGTTCATTCAGGCTGTCCTCACTGCGACCATATTCGAAACCAAACTGGCTGCAGACCACATCGAATGAGGCATCCTCGAAACCGGTGGCCTCATTGGGGCAGGCAGGCCAGAAGCGAACCCCCCGGGGATCACTGGCCTCATTCAGGGCTTGCCGCGGTGGGTGAATCTCGGCGGCATCAGCGGCGTGGATCTCCAGTGCCAGTCCATGGCGACGACTGGCCTCTGCCAACAGCATGGCCACCGCGCCATTGCCCGCCGCCATATCCAGTATCTTTCCCCTCGGGGGAAACTTGCGGGCACGGTCGGCCCAATAGTGAGCGATGCTGCCCTCATAGTTGGCCTGGAAGCGACCGGCAAATGAGGTGATCGAGCCGCTTCGCCAATACTCATTCCAATGCTCGGTTTCGCTGGACTCCACCTGACGCCTCCATGGCTGATTGCCATCCGGAATGGTAGGGAACCTCTGATTAATATTTATCAGAGGTTCCCCAGAACAGGAAGGCCCACCAAATTGGTGGGCCTTCTCTGCCTTCAGGCAACTGCAGCTCGGGCTTTAGAAGCGCTGACGATACTGCAGGGTATAGACCCGACCGAAGTAATCGTAGAGCTCAATGTTCGACTCCCGGTTAAGGTCCAGCACCGGGTCCTTGTCGAAGACATTGTTGGCACCCACCGTGATCCGGCCATCCCAGGGCGTTTCGTAGGAATAGTTCAGATTGGTCACGGCATAGGAGGGCACCTCACCGATCTTCTCATCTCTGAGTGTGTCCGGGTTAAGCGCCTCGGTCTGAGCCTGACCATCAATCCAATAGGTGGTGGAACTCACCTGATGGGGCCCCTGCATCCAGCGGAGCTGGACGTCGGCACGGTTTCTCGGCTGATTACGGAAACCGGCCACATCCTGCAAGGGACTGGCGGGGGTGGCTCGGGTGTTGTAGTTCAGAATGTGGGTTGCATTGAACTCCACACCCATGTCCCCGAAGTTCCCCAGGCCAAAGCGATACTGGACGTTGAAGTCCAGGCCCTGAGTATCGAAGCTCTCGAAGTTCACATCCGTGACATCGACGATGTCAACTTCACCAGCCGCGGTCCGACCCACGTTGACGCCGTCAAAGTCATCCAGCATGCCCAGGTGTTCCAGCCAGAAGGCATCCTGAGTCGTGATGGCAGTGATGGTGTCGTTGATGGTGATGTCGTAATAGTCCAGGGACATGTTCAGCTGCTGGCCGGTGAGGGGCTCGAAATCGAACACCGCACCCACGGAGATCTGTTCGGAGGTTTCCGCATCCAGATCGGGGTTGGCCGCAATGAAGGTCTCATGCTGCTGATCCGTCTCCTGCACACAGCCAGCCACATCATCCGCGCGACCCGGGTCGTCCAGACAGCCCTCGATATCCACCGCGAAAGCAAAGGACTGGGCCGGAGCCTGGAAGAGTTGATCCAGCGTCGGCGCACGGAAGCCCTCACTGTAGGAACCACGCACCAGGAACCAGGGCTGGGGCTGCCAACGAATGCCGGCCTTGGCGGAAAGATTGTCGCCAAAGTCACTGTAATCATCCCGGCGCAGGGCGAAGTCCAGCTCCACGTCTTCGTGGAGAGGCATCACGGTTTCAGCAAACAG